>CAYWGX010000097.1:0-9588 GCA_964457635.1 uncultured Leptolinea sp. | reverse complement strand
ACATTTATCGTGGTGCCTCTTGAGGCATGTTGGATTAATCAGTGTTTCCTTAAAACTCAGAATATAGGATATATAGGAGATCGGATGCAGGAAATAGAATATTGGAGACAGGTTTCAGGACTTAAGATGCACTTCTAACTCCTCATTCCTCATTCCTCATTTCTCACTCCTTCGGAGGTTTTATGGGGTGCACGACGATTCTTGCGGGGAAAAATATCACGGAAAGCGGCCTGGTTATGGCTGCGCATAATGAAGATGAACGCGGCAGATATGTCACGTATCACGGCATGCTGCCCGAACGCGATTGGGATCTGAGCGACCCGGATCAGGCTCTGCTCCCTGCGGAAAAGGGGTATGCCCGCATCCCGCAGGTGAAGCATACGTACCGCAGCTACTGGGTGGAGCATGTCTACCCGGAATGCGGTGCGGAGAACTCGGACATGTTCCTGAATCAGAACGGCGTTCTTTTCACCAGCAATGCAGCAAGCGGTACGAAACCGGATGAAAATGATCCTTCACTGGTCAGGAACGGCGGGATCGGCTACAACATCCGCCGGGCTGTCGGCGAACGGGCGGAAAGTGCCCGTCACGGTGTGCAGGTCGCGCTCAGCCTGATCGCGGAATGGGGCTATGGACCGAGCGGGCGCAGCTATACCATTGCTGACAAAGATGAGGCCTGGATTATTCAGGTGGTCCGCGGTTTTTATTATGCTGCTGCCCGGGTGCCGGATGATGCCGTGATGGTGATGTCCAATCACCTGACCATCCACAGCCTGACGGAATTTCCTGTCTCCCTTCCGCTGGACCCCCATCAACCGCAGGTCCCGATGGATATGGATTTTTCCAAAGGTGCGATTCTTTATCCGGCAGATCTGGTTTCACATGCCATAGAGCAGGGCTGGTATGAGCCGCTGGTCCCGGGAAAGACGGATGATTTTGATTATGCCTGGGTTTATCTGAAAGAGGAAAGCCGCAAGATCAACTATAACACCAACCGGCATCTGGTTGGGATGCGCTTCATCATGGATGATCCGGATATGGAATGTCCTCCCGATCCTTTTGCGGAGATCCATAACGATCCGGATAAAAGATTATTCCCTTTCTGCGTTTATCCGAAGCAAAAGGTCACCCTCGAAAAAATCGCGAACATCCTCTGTGACCATCAGGCATTGACCCCGGATGCCAAAGCGGAACTGGGCCCCGGGAAAACCCCGCACTTGCGCAGAGGGCTGATTTGCTGCTATGGGAATTCAGCCGAAACCACGATCGCGCAGTTTGCGGAAAAGAATGAGCAGATCACCCTTTGGACCGCACTCGGCCGCAGCTGTCACCAGCCCTTCATTCCGCTCCATCCGCTGAACGGTATCCCGGAAATTCTGGAACCGCATAAGGATTCCTCTCAAATCATGCACGATCACCTGCTTCAGCGGCCGGAACGGACCTGCTGGAAAGACAATGCCTGGTGGCAGGGATTCCGCGCTTTTCAGGAGCTGGCGGATATGCAGTTCTGTGATGTGGAAGAACCGCTTCATCAGCTGCGTTTTGAACATCTCACCCGTGAAAAAAGCGCCAATGAACAAGTTCTTGTCAAAGGCGGTGATCTGGCGGTCTTTGACCGGGAACATATGGAAATCGCTTTGAAAACATGGAAAGCCTTCGCGGATGAATATTTCAATCTTGTGGAGATCGAGCCGCTTGAACCGATTCAGAAAGATAGTGCCCCGGCTGAGATCGCGATCCGCTTCCGCATGCCGGGTGGGCAGACACCCTGTGAGACCGGAATGGTTTTGATGCAGGGGATGGGCCTGATGGGAACAGAACAGGCCGATGCTATCCCCGGCAGCCTTCAGGCAGAGGAAGATGGTTGGTGGTCAGTTCGGTTCGCTTCAGAACGGATCATCAGCAAGGCTTATGCGGCTGGTGATTTTGATTATTATCTTGGTGGATGCAATACAGACGGCAGGACCTTTGCCGGTCAGCTGATCCTTCATTTCAGCTGAAAATTTACAGGAACAGTAACTGTTCAGTACCCGGCCTGGGACTGTACCCGGCGGCTCAGTATTGAGCCAGAGGGGACTGTCCCTTCTGAACAGTTACCAGGAACAATGGAATGATCGATTTTGATGAATTCAGAAATCTGCCGCTGGAAGAAAGGGCGGTTGAGCTTCGCAGAAGACGAATCTGCAATTGCTGTCAGGCCGTTACCGCTGCATTGACGGAAGATGAACACCTGATCCGAGCTTCAGCCGGGTTTGGCGGCGGTATGGGAAATATGCATGGCCCCTGTGGTGCACTGGTCGGAGCGGTTATCGCTGCCGGGATCAGGACAGAGGGGAACGGAACCACCCGAGTTGCAAAGCAGATCCAGGAAAACTTTCATGCCCGTTCCGGCGCGATCCTTTGTCGTGAACTGAAGGGCATCGGTACCGGAACAGTCCTCTGTCCCTGTGAGGACTGTGTCCGCAATGCTGTCCGTGCTTATACGGATCTTTTCCCGGATTGAGTTATCTGATTGCGTAATACTCCACCAAAAAGAAGGGATTGTTTGCCGGATCAAAGGGTGGAAAGTAGGCAACCATACGGGTCGTCTTATTGGCGAAAAAGAGAGGCTGGACACCGGGATAGGAGAACTCTTCTTCCTTTCCGCTGTGTTCCGGCCTCATGCCTTCCAGCCAGAGAATGCGGAACAGGTCCTGATATTGTTCGGCGCTTTGTACGTCCGCTGTGACGGAGAGCTTCCATAAATTGTCGTGTTTTTCTTCATAGTCATCCATGAAGAAGTTCAGGTAGATGTTATTGTTCCGGTCGCTGTTATATTTGCTTGTGCAGCCGATCTGGTCTTTATAATCAGTGCAGATGAAGGCCGGAAAGATGCTCATCATGCGGAAAACATCCTCCTTGGGTTTCTCCCAAAGGAGCTGGACCGTATTGGATATGAATTCCAGCTGCGGACCGGCATAATTCGCGAAATCCGCAGAGCTTAAAGAAAACGAACAGAGAAAAACCCCGATAATCAATACGAACATTAAAGATTTCTTCATAACATCCTTTCTCCCTTCTGCCAGCTGCCTGTTACTCTCAATTTTCTGACAGGTACCTTCTGCATGGTACCTGCAGCCTTCAATTTTCTGTCTTGAACTCTCAATTTTCTGCCTGTTACCTGTTACCTTCAATCTTTTGTCTGGTACTCTCAATATTCTTCATTCTTATAATCCGAATCGGCATTCACCGGTTCCTCTGGCAAAATCAATTCCCATCTCTTATCTCTTATCTCTTATCTCTTATTTCTGATTTCTGATTTCTTATTTCATTACAGGTTCATTCTCCGTTTCCACTCGGAAAACACCTTGCCGCCGGCAAAATAGAGCAGCCCGATCATGAGTATCCCTGCCATCAGTGCCGCTGCCAGGCAGAGGTAGCGCATCGGTGAATCGTTGGTGAAGAAAATCAACAGCGGACCGATGCCCATCACGCAGATCGTTACCAGGGATAAAATATATTCACGCCAAAAATCCCGAAAAACCAGTGCCAGAATGATCACGGTTGCCATGACGCCGAGATAAAGGATCGGTATCACATAATTGATCGACCAGCGGTTCCATCCGGTCAGTTTATCCACCAGCACGAGATAAGCGGAGAGCGAAAGCAGGTCCGCCAGCAGCTTATTGTTCAGATTAGTGTTGGTCAGCAAATGTACACCGAGAGAAGTCCACAGGCAGACGATGGCTCCGATGACATAAAGAGACCAGGTGAGCCGGTGATCCACGATCAGGTTGACTGTTCCGCAGATCAGTATCGTGATCATGGATAGAAAGGCGAAAATCTTTGCCAGCAGAGGAAAACGGCTTTTCTGCTTCCCGGGCTGAGAAAAATCCGGATACAGCGCTTCTTCCGCCTCCGATATTTCCGTGGATTGAAGTTCCCTTCCGCAAAGGGGACATACTTTCTGCGGACCGGCAACCAGTACGTGACAGTCAGGACAGCTTTTCATGATTACCTCCTGTTACCGGTTTTTCTTTCTCATCACTGCTGAGAATCTCTATATTCAATCCGGCCTCACTCAGTTTCCGCACGAAGACCCGTTCTACATCCCGTTCCTGAATGATGGATGAAAAGGTCATATACGCTTTGTCTCCCCAGGTCAGCATGCTCAGGTTCAGCGGAATTGAATCGCTGCAGCTCAGTCCGAAGTCAAAATTCTCGATGTATTTGTACATGGATTCATCCAGCCGGATAATGCCCAGGTTGGAATAGGAAGCGGTGAACAGATTGTCGCCGAGAATGTGATGCGCCTGACGCAGCACCAGCTGTTTGAGACTGAGAGGAGCTGCCCGCAGGAAGGGATTTTTCTCACTGCTGACGTTCGGATTCAGGCGTGCAGTCAGGGGAGCCCGCTGACACATGGCCCGCAGGTTTGTTTTGATATACTGCAGCGTGGTTTCCAGCGGCTCTGACGCATTTGCCAGCGTTTCACCGATGTTGGCAAAGTAGGTGAAATTGCGGAGTGTCTTGCTGGGGAAGAGCTTGCGCAGGTTGATAGGTACGGAAATTTTTATAGGTTTGTCGGATTCTGATGTTCCTGCCAATACGTCAAAAAATGAACGCAGGAACAGTGCGGTAAGATACTCCGTCAGTGTGACATCGTATTGATGGGATAGTGCCAGCAGCGGAGCTGTGGCTGTACGGACATGAATTGCGCGGGAGTGGCCCGGCGGCAGCGGTGTGCCGCTGTAGTGCAGTGCGATGGAGTCGGCACGGTCTGAGGGAACTTGCGGATCATAGTAGCGCAGAAAACTGTTTTCCCGTTCTTCAGCGGTGGGTTTGTGTTCCAATGTGAGAACATTTTCGCCGGGTTTGACATCTTTTCCCGAAAGCAGCAGGTAGTAATAGACCAGTGTCTTGAGAAATTCCAGACCGCCGGTACCATCGGAGATAACATGAAAAACTTCCAGGTTGACGCGTTTTTTGAACCAGGTGACGCGGAACAGAAATCCGCTTTCCTGTTCCGGATCGACCATCTGGCAGGGATAGTTTTGTTCCGGGCGAAGCTGAGGAGTTTTTTCCAATTCTTCAAAATAGAACCAGAAAGCTCCGCGTTTGAGGGTCATGCAGAATCCCGGATAACGGGTAATCGTCACGTTCAGTGCGGTCTGCATGATCCCGGGGTCGATCTCTTCTGTAAAGGTGCAGGAGAGCCGGAACACACTGGGCTGACGCGGTGAGATGATCGCCGGATAGATTTTTGCAGATGTTTCCAAAGGATACCAATTTTCATTGTTCATAATTATTATTTTAGCACCGGGATAAATAAAACAGTGATTCCCGGATGATGAATAATGAATTTGCAATTCGATTTTTCATATACGCTGATTGTTTGGAATTAATGAAGGTATAATAAAAAGGTTGAATTTTAATATTTAGGGATAGAATTATGAATTTTCTCTTTATTTCACCTTATTTTCCGCATACATACTGGCAGTTTTGCGACCGTCTTCGTCAGAATGGTGTCAACGTTCTCGGCATTGGGGATGCTCCTTATGACAGCCTGGAACAGGGACTGAAAAATGCACTGACCGAATATTACAAGGTCGATACGCTCGAAGATTACGGACAGGTTTATAAAGCTGTGGCCTATTTTGCCTTCCGTTACGGGAAACCGGACTGGATCGAATCCAACAACGAATACTGGCTGGAGCAGGATGCCCGGCTGCGTACGGATTTCCATATTACCACCGGTGTTCAGCTGGATGAGATCGACAACTGGAAGCACAAATCTTCTATGAAGCCGATTTATGCCAAAGCCGGTATCCCGACTGCACGCTGTCATCATGTCAGCACCATCACCCGTGCGAAGACCTTCATCGCAAAAAACGGCGGTTATCCGGTGATTGCGAAACCGGATGTGGGTGTGGGAGCTGCTGACACCTGGAAGCTGGAAAATGAGACAGACCTTAAAGAATTCTTCAAAATCAAGCCCGATGTGCCTTATCTTATTGAAGAGTTTGTCGAAGGCGACATCTTCTCTTACGATGCCATCTGCGATTCAAACGGCAATCCGCTGTTTGAGTCTTCAACCCATTTTCCGCCTTCCATCGCGGATATTGTCAACAAAGATCTGGACTTGTTCTACTATGTGAATGTGGATGTACCGGAGCCGCTTGCCAAGCTCGGCCGGGCTGCCCTGAAAGCCTTCAATGTTCGCAGCCGTTTTGTCCATTTTGAGTTCTTCCGCCTTGACAAGGCGCGTGAAGGACTGGGCGAGGTCGGTGACTTTGTGGGGCTGGAAGTCAATATGCGCCCTGCCGGCGGTTATACACCGGATATGATGGATTTTGCCCATTCGACCGATGTGTACCGCATCTGGGCGGATATGGTGACTGCGGACAAGCGTACACTGCCGGAATCCGGGGATGATCACTGGTGCGTGTATGCCAGCCGCAAGGATTGGCATGACTATGTCCATACCCATGAGGAAGTCCTTGAAAAGTACGGCAGTCAAATCGTGATGTGTGAGCGGATGCCGGAGCTGATGTGGGCGACTATGGGCTGCCAGATGTATACGGCTCATGCCTACAGCATGCAGGAAGTCGAAGAGTTCATCCGCTTTATCCAGGAAAGAAAAAATTAGCGATGAGAGAAATTTACTGCAAAAAATACAGCCATTCTCTCGGCCGGGATATGGAATACCTGGTGTACTGTGCGGATGACCCGGATGACCGGACTCACACCAAAGTGTGCATGGCTTATCCGCCGCAAAACGGTCGTTACTGGGATTTTAAAGACTTTGGCATGGTGGAAGCTGCCCGCCCCTGGATCGATTCCGGTCAAATGTATCTGATCCTCCCTGATGGGATCGATGGGGAAACCTGGTCTGCTTCCGGTGATCCGCGGGCACGGATCGAGCTGCAGGAGCTTTGGTACCATTATATTGTCGATGAACTGCTGCCGGAATATACTGAAAACGCCGGAAAGGTGTTAGGCACCGGCTGTTCTATGGGTGCGACCCATGCGGCGAACTTCTTCTTCCGCCGTCCGGACCTCTTTGATGGGATCGTAGCTCTCAGCGGCGTCTATAATGCCCGGTTCTTCTTCCACGAATATTGCGATGATCTGGTTTATGCCAATTCACCCATCCATTTTCTGCCTAACATGCCGCAGGACCATCCCTGGGTGACGCTTTACCGCCAGAGTAAGATCATTCTTTGCTGTGGACAGGGCGCCTGGGAGGATGAAATGCTGTCTGACACCCGAACACTCAGCGGCATTCTGACCGAAAAAGGCATCCCGCACTGGGCAGATTACTGGGGTTATGATGTCAACCATGACTGGCCCTGGTGGCGGAAACAGCTGCCCTATTTCCTGGATCATCTCTCTAAAGAGGGGTACTTGTAAATGGTATAAAAATGATGAAGAGTCCGCGAAAAATTGATTTTTCGCGGACTCTTCATTTTTGCAAGCTCAAAACGTCATTGCAATCGAGAACCGCTTGTCCTTTTCGTTGACAGGAATCTCCTGAATCTCGTAATTATCAATACGGATGGGCGGGCTGTTTTGGAGCTGGTTCAGCAGGATGTGAAGACGGCTGACGGGCCCCTGTACTTCCATCTCCACCCGGTCATCATGCAGGTTGCGCACCCAGCCGGTGAGCCCGAGCTTCTGCGCGAAATGCTGGGAGGTGAAACGGAATCCGACGCCCTGTACCCAGCCGGAAAAATAAATGTGCCATCGGGCGATCGTGTCTTCCATCATTCCTCCTCTGTACTATTCAGAAGGTCTCAAAAGGGACAGTTACCGTCCTCCGTTTTCAGCGGGATAATGCAAACTGTCCCTGGTGTCCCGTAATAAGAATAAAAAAGATATAAGAATTATTGGATAAAAGTTCTTATATCTTTTTTCTTATTTATCCTACGATGGCGCCTTCGTCACTCATCAGGTCAGCGATGATCTTGTCCTTGACCGCGGCAACGTTGGTGTCTCGGATTTTCTGCCGCAGCGGCAGCACCGCACGCGGGGAGACAGATAGCTCATCAATGCCGATGGCGAGGAAGGTCTCGGTGAGTTTCAGGTCCGCACCCAGCTCACCGCAGATGCCGACCCAGATGCCGTTTTTGTGAGCATTATCGCAGACCATTTTCAGTTCGCGCAGCACGGCCAGGTGATGCGGGTTGAAGAAGCGGCCCAGGTCATCATTCTGCCGGTCGCAGGCCAGGGTGTACTGGGTCAGGTCATTGGTGCCGCAGGAGAAGAAGTCCACTTCCTTCGCCAGGCGGTCACTGACCAGAGCGGCAGCCGGGGTCTCAATCATGATGCCGATCTGCACATCCTCGTCAAAGTGGATGCCTTCCTCGGTCAGTTCCTTTTTGACCCGGTCGCACATCTTCCTGGCTTCCCGGACTTCCCAGACGGAGGTGACCATCGGAAACATGATCGAGAGTTTGCCAAAAGCACTGGCGCGGAAAAGGGCACGCAGCTGGGTGTGGAAGATTTCCGGACGGTTCAGGCAGATGCGCAGTGCGCGGTTGCCCATAGCCGGATTCTCTTCATGCGGCAGGTTGAAATAACCGATCTGTTTGTCGGCGCCGATATCCAGTGTGCGGATCACGACCTCGCGTCCGCCCATATCGGAGAGGGCCTTCTTGTATGCCTCGAACTGATATTCTTCGGAGGGGTAGTCATCGCAGTTGAGGTAAAGGAATTCACTGCGGAACAAACCGACACCGCCGGCATCATTTTGCAGCACAGCTGGCACGTCATCCGGGCTGCCGATGTTGCAGTAGACGCGGATCTGATGTCCGTCTTTGGTCTCATTCGGCAGACCTTTGAGCTGGTTGAGCAGCTCCTGCTGTTTTTTCTGCTCCTCCATCTTGAGCATCAGTCGGTTCTTCGTGATCTCATCGGCTTCGACGACTACGTTGCCGGTATTTCCATCCAGGATCACTTCCCGGCCTTCATATTCCGGTTTCATTTGATTGCCGACACCGATGATGGCGGGAATGCCCATGGTGCGCGCAAGGATCGCAGTATGGCTGGAACCCGATCCGCCTTCGGTGATGAAGCCCAGGATCTTGCTCTTATCCAGCTGCACGGTTTCACTGGGGGCCAGGTCGTCAGCGGCAAGGATCACGGGAACAGGAGAATTGATACCGCCCTGTACCACACCGGTCAGGATGCTGATGATACGGTTGGAAACATCCTTCACGTCAGCCGAGCGAGCCTGCATATAGGGATCATCCATGGTGGCGAACATGTCCGCGAACTGGGCGCCGGTATCGGTGACCGCAGCTTCCGCGTTGTGCTTTTCTTCCTGGATGGCGGCCTGGATCGCATCTTCATAATCCATGTCTTCTGCCATCATCTGATGGGTCTCAAACAGCATGGCGGCTTCATCGCCGGCTTCCACACGTGCCTTTTCCGCCAGTTCGCCCAGCTGTTCAATAGCCTTTTCCTGAGCAGCTTTGAAGCGGGCCCATTCGGCCTCAACATCATCGACCTGATAGCGCCGGATGGTGCTCTTTGCCCGCTGATAATAATAAAGGGGACCGATTGCTACACCGGTGGATGCGCCTTTTCCCTGAATGGTGATCATAG
>CAYWGX010000096.1:3798-9945 GCA_964457635.1 uncultured Leptolinea sp. | reverse complement strand
TGGCATTCCGCACCTGGCTCTACGCCCAGATGCGCGCGGTCTCCGAGTCTTTTGCCTATCAGGAATACGACGGCCCGTTCCTGGAGAAACTGGACCTCTATGCCGCCAAGTCCGGCGAAGAGCTGGTGAAAGAGCAATCCTTCGTCTTTATGGACCGCGGCGGCTCCGAAGTCGCACTCCGTCCGGAGCTGACGCCCTCCCTCGCCCGCATGGTAGCCCAGCGGCAGAACCTCCTGAACTACCCCCTGCGCATGTGGTCCTTCGGCCCCTTCTGGCGCTACGAGCAGCCGCAGAAAGGCCGCACCCGCGAGTTCTTCCAGTGGAACATCGATCTCATCGGCGTCAAATCCTATCAGGCCGATGCCGAGCTCCTCGCGGTATGCGCTTCCTTCTTTAAAAGGGTCGGACTGACCCCCGAGCAGGTCCGCATCAACGTCAACAACCGCCGTCTCATGGACGGGGCCCTCGCGAAGATCGGCATCGAGGGTGAAGAGAAAGCCCTGGCCTTCCGCATGATCGACCGCCGCGACAAGATGCGCAGAGAAGCCTGGTACGAGTACGGCATCGAAGGCGGCATGACCGCCGAAAAGATCGATTCCCTCGTCGCCCTGCTGGAGAACAAAGAGCTCTGGCGGGAGTCTGACGAGCTGAAAGAGATCTTCGCCCTGCTCGACAAAATGGGCATCGGTGACTATTTCGCCTACGACCCTCAGGTCATCCGCGGCCTGCTCTATTACACCGGGACCGTCTTCGAGGCCCGGGACCTGGCCAGGGACGGACGTGCCATCCTCGGCGGCGGACGTTATGAGAACCTGGTCGGGGAAGTCGGCGGAGACCCGCTGCCGGGCGTCGGCTTCGCCATGGGAGATGTGATGATCCGCGTGGTGCTGGAAAAGTACGGCCTCTATCCCGAGCTCAAGGTGCAGCCCGCGGACGTCATGGTTACCTGCTTCGATGCCGCCGGACTTCCCGACTCCTACGCTATCGCCATGGAGCTGCGGGACGCGGGACTGAACGTCTCCTGCTACCCCGAGGCGCTCAAGCTTGACAAGCAGATCAAATATGCCAACAAGATCGGCGTCCGCGCCCTGGTGATCGCCGGCCCCGACGAGCTTGCCGCCGGCAAGGTCACCGTCAAGGACCTCGTCCACCGCACCCAGCAGACCGTCGCCCGCTCCGACGCCGCCTCCGTCCTGAAAGAGCTAAACTAATCACCCGAAGCACCCGAAGCACACGGAGCACACGAAGCACACGGAGCACACGGAGCACTCGGGGACGGTTCTTGTGTTGTCGCGCAGCCGACACACAAGAACCGTCCCTGTGTGCGCTTATTCCCCTGCAATTGAGCGCACAAGTGGATTCCCTGTAATTTAGCGCACAAGTGGACGGTTCTTGCGTGTTGGCTTCGCAACAACGCAAAAACCGTCCCCGTTGTGCTTCGGTGCAGGAGCTTCGCTTCGCTCGCCCCCGTTGTGCTTATTTCTGATTTCTGATTTCTCCCCATTTGTCTATGCATATATGACATTTGTCAGTATTCCATATAAACCTGTTAAAAATTTGAATAATTGTTAATCCCTGAAAAAATTTAGTGGTATACTCATATTAGCTTGTATTGTCGGACAATGCTGTGTGTCCTTTTAAATTTAAAAGGAATGAGTCAGATTCTCGGAGAGAGTCTGATTTCCCACTGCAAACCGACAGACAGAGAGATTACACCTCCGGCTTGAATAACCGGAAGTTTGTAGGAAAACGTTTCGAGACAGGAGAAATGTACTATGAAAAAAACTTTGATTCTCATTCTTGTTGTACTGATGGCACTGTTCACCGTGTCCGCGCTCACCGCGCAGGATATGGACCCCGCTCCGCAGACGGATACTACGGTTGAGGAAGTGGTTTCTTCCGATAATGAGAGCGGTAAGGATCCCGCTCCGGTTGAGGATCCCGCTCCGACAGAAGAAGCGGAAGTTCAGCCTGGAAATGATGCAGATTCCGAAGAAACACTGGATTTGACACCTGTTGAACAGCCTCATGAACAGCAGACTTCCGGAACCGAACCCGCCGCTGCACCCGAACAGACTTCCGAACCCGAACAGACTTCCGGACAGGAATCGGCTACTACGCCCGAAAAGGTCGTCGAAACCGGAACCGAACCCGTGACTGAACCGGCCGCCGGAACCGAAACCATAACCGAACCCGCCGCGAATCCGACAGCGCAGGAACCCGTCGCCGCCAATGAACCGCTGAACGGCGAACAGAAAGATGAAATCAAGGATGAACCGAAGTCCGGAGAAGTGCCCGAAGCTGCGGGTAACACTCCCATCCACATGATCGTGTACATCAAAGGGGATCAGAAGATCTGTTCTTTTGATGAGACCGGCGCGCCCTGCATCGCTGATGGCTTCACCATTACCGATGTCACCTGTGACGGAAAGGAAGAATGCCCACACGTCGATGAAGGCGACCTCTATTTCTCCGGAAATGACCATGCGGAACTCCCGGGGAACGTCATCGGGGAACAATATATGTCTCTGAAAGATGCTGCCTTCGAACTTGCCTTAGATGGTGTAGAGGTTCAATTTGAAGTGGAAGAGGGGTATGCGATCGTTACCGCCCCGGAAACCGAAGGCACGGATGTGGTGATCGACCAGACCGCTGCGGTCCCTGAAGAAAATCCCGCCGAAACCCCGGCTGAGACCGAACCGGAACCCGAAGATCAGGAACCGGAAGCCCCGGCTGAAACCGAGGAACAGAAATCGGAAACTCCGGCTGAAGCCGAACCCGTACAGACCTACACCTACAGCAACGCTTATCTGACCATCCGTGTCTTCAAGAAGGCTGCTCAGGCTGATCCCGCTGCCGATGTGCAGACGGATGAAGAAGCGGACACTCCCGCCGCTGAAAATGCGGCTATCTCCGGCGATGAGGAAGAGACCGTTCCCGCCGCCGATGAGGAATCTGCGGAAACTGTTGAGCCTGGGATCACAGAAAATGAATCTGAAGATGAAGTTGACGATGAGCACAAAGAAGAACTGAACGAAGAAGCCGGTGATAATGACCTGACCGACGAAACCGGTGATGGAAACGAAGAAGAAACGACCGAAAAAATTGATGATGAGAGCGAAGAAGAACTGACCGAAGAAATCGACGAAGAGACTGAAGACAAAGAACTAACTGATGAAGTTAGCGATGAGATCAAAGATGAAGAACTGAACGAAGAACTTGACGAAGAGAAAGAATCAGAAGAAGAGACCCCGAAGAGTCTCCTGTTCACTGCGGACATGGTGATCTTTACGGATGCCGACGCCGAAAGCGAAGCGCTTGACTTCACCACCGAGGAATCCCTCGAACTGACCGTTCTCTCTGTGGATGAAAACGGCTGGGCGCTGGTCGTACTCCCCGACGGCACCCAGGGCTACGTTCAGATGCCGGTAGAGGAAGCTGCCCCGACGGAAGACGCTGAACTCACTCCCGCTGGCGCTGAAGCTGAAGCGGATGCAGACACTGCCCTGAAGAGCATCGCCCTCACGGCTGAAACTGTGATCTACGCAGCCGCTGATGCGGAAGGTGAAGTGGTGGAGCTCCCCTTCGAAGAAGGTATCGAACTCACCATCCTTTCCATCGATGAAAACGGCTGGGCTCTGGTCGAGCTTCCTGATGGTACTACCGGCTACATCCTGATGCCTGCTGAAAATGCTGAAGAAGCGGAAGAAAAGATCCCTATGATCAAGGAAGGAACCGCTGTCCGTGTATCTGATGATGGGATGAGCCTTGTGCTGTACACCGCGGAAGGCGAAATGGAAGTTACCATTCTTGAAGTGAATGATGACTGGTACAAAGTGGAACTCGCAGACGGTACCGTAGGTTATATCTTCAAGAAAGATTTGGTGGATTATAAAGCCCCTGAAGAGGTTGTAGAAAAGAAAGTGACCATTTTCTCTACCATTCATCCAATGATGGAAGTCAATGAACCAATCACATTAACCTCGGATCTGGAAGGTTTTGAGGATTGCGTCGAAATCAATTATCAATGGGAATGTGATAAAGGTAGCGGTTTCGAGCCGATTGAAGGTGCTATTGAGAGTACTTACACTTTCCCAGCTACTGCGGAATCACTGACTTGGAGCTGGCAGTTAGTTGTGAATTATGAATAAATATAAATTATGAACAAGAATATCTTGTATAAAATATAGATACAATTTAGGTCTTTCAAATAAGATAGGGGTGTTCAAATGGCAAATCAACAATTATTGAAAAAGATTTCTCTGTATCTGGTCATTTTTACAATGATGCTGATAGTACCGATTCATTTATTTACTGCATATGCAAGTGGAACAAATACTGCTAATGTTGGTAATTTTTGTAATCCAGGTGAGCCAAACTATACTATTAAATTGTTAAACAATGATGGTTCAGTTTATAAAAATGAGACATATATCTGTCCCGGTCCGTTTAATCTTGATCAACCTGGTAAAGTTGGGAACACACAATATGCATGGGTTGTTGATGGAAATAGCTGTGAGACAGCTACTACCTCGGGAATTTGTGCAGCTCAAAGAGCCGGCTACATCACTGTTTCCGAAAACACAGTACTAAAAAAAGTTCCGATGGAGGGCTCGCCGGTAACAGTTCAATTTACAGTTTTATATGATGCAAACGGTAAAACAAATAGTTATTCTCCGTGGGGTAAAAATAATCAACAGTTTGATTATTACGAATTACATAATATAGGTGAGACAATTGATTATCCAGTTATAAATTATCCTGGTTACTATCTTGTTACTCCTATTGCCCAACATGAGGGTGCTGAATTGTTAGACGGAAATAAAATTAAAATTACTGGTTCCAATGCTCATATAGTATATCACATTGCTCAACGACAATTTTCTCTTACATATAACTTAGATAAAAATTATATTGGAACGGATAAATTAGGTAATGTTCTTACCTTTACACAACAAGGTGAACATGATATGTGTACACCTGAGGGGTTTGGTACACGTGATAATGACCCAATTGAAATTGCTACTGGAGTGATTCCTGAACTCTATATTAAGTACGATTGGAATGGACCTCAAGCTCGAAAAGCGGATGATGGAAATACTTACTGGGTTGAAGGGGAAGTAAAAGGTATTAATGTATATTGGGGTACAGATGGCAAAGAAACTTTGACTACATCTAATCGTTGGACACCCAATAAAAATGATACTGGTGATTATAATTCAGGTGAAGATTTATGGACTGATCGCAGATATTTAGGTTCTTGTCAAATTGTTGTTCTTGGTAGGGCTGACAATTTTTACAAAGTTGAACATTGGTTATGTGAATCTAAAGACACTGAAAAGTGGAATTGCGAACATGCAATTCAATATGATGATTATAAAAATCATTCAACTTGTGGTGGTGTAAGTCTAAAAACTATAGAAAGTTCAATTTCAATTCCTGGCTATTCTGTGAGAACAGGAGATAGAGGTGTTGATGATGCTTGGCTGAATTGTAATGACTATGGTTCAATTCCGACTATTAAATTCTATTATGATAAGGATGATCTAAATACATCGACGAATGCGAAAGTGACAAAAGTATGGGTTGATGGAGAAAATCCGGATCGTCCTGATTATGTGTCTGTAAAACTGTTGGCTAATGGTGTAGAAAGACAGACTGTTACGCTGAATGCTCAGAATAAATGGACCCAGACTGTAACAGGTTTGCCGACAGTAGTCGATGGTACAGCTGTCACCTACAGTTGGGAAGAAGTTGCTGTCGATGGCTATGATAGTGTAATAACCGGTACAGTTGAAGATACAACGATCACGAACACGCTGCTGACAAGCACGACGGTGAAGAAGGAGTGGGTAGACGGAAACAACGCAGATAATACACGTCCGGGTAGTCTGACAGTGACACTGAGCAATGGAACGACAACAACGGAATATGCACTGACAGCCACAGAAGGGTGGACCAAGACAGTCAGCAATCTGCCGAAGTATGATACCAATAAGCAGGCGATCACCTATACATGGAGTGAACCGGAAGCACCTGCAAGATACAGCAAGAGTGAACCAGTCGTAAACGCGGATGGATCAACGACGATCACGAACACGCTGCTGACGAGTGCGACCGTGAAGAAGGTCTGGAACGATGGCGAAT
>CAYWGX010000096.1:0-3698 GCA_964457635.1 uncultured Leptolinea sp. | reverse complement strand
AACTGACGAGTACTACTGTTGATACGGATGGTGCAACAGTCCTGACGAACACGCTGCTGACGAGTGCGACCGTGAAGAAGGTCTGGAACGATGGCGAATATGCTTCACGTCCGACAAGCGTGGATGTTACACTTACAAAGAATGGTACAGCGACAACAACCACGAAGATACTTGAAGCACCTACATGGACTGCAGCAGAAACAGGTCTGCCGAAATATGATGCCGAAGGTCATGCAATCACCTACAGCTGGACAGAAGCAGTACCGAATGGGTACGAACTGACGAGTACTACTGTTGATACGGATGGTGCAACAGTCCTGACGAACACGCTACTGACGAGTGCGACAGTGAAGAAGGTCTGGAATGATGGAAATAATGTAAATCGTCCGGGAAGTTTGACAGTGACACTGAACAATGGAAAGACAACAACGGAATATGCACTGACAGCCACAGAAGGGTGGACCAAGACAGTCAGCGATCTGCCGAAGTATGATACCAATAAGCAGGCGATCACTTATACATGGAGTGAACCAACCGTACCGGCAGGATACAGCAAGAGTGAACCAGTCGTAAACGCGGATGGATCAACGACAATTACAAACACGCTGCTGACGAGTGCGACAGTGAAGAAGGTTTGGGATGATGACAGCAACCGGGATGAAAAGCGTCCTGCAAGCCTGTCCGTTACCCTCTCTAATGGACAGACCATGACACTGACCTCAGCCAACAACTGGACAGCGACGGTCGAGAACCTGCCGAAGTATGCCAACGGTGAGGAGATTCAATACAGCTGGACGGAAGGCGATATGCCGGAAGGATACAGCCTGACCAAAACAGAGGCTGCTGGTACAACGACGACGCTCACGAACAGCTATAATCCTGCAACAAAGGAAATCGGTGTTCAGAAGGTCTGGAACGATGCGAATGATCGCTTTGAACTTCGCCCGAGCGAACTGAAAGTCACACTGTCCAACGGTACAGAAGTGACCCTAAGTGAATCGAACGGCTGGAAATACACACTGGAAGTGCCGGTGAATGTCAACGGTTCTGAGATTCAATACACCTGGACGGAAGGCGATATGCCGGAAGGATACAGCCTGACCGATTCCTCTGTGAATGGGACCATCACAACATTGTCCAACACGCTGGCGACTTATCCGGTGACCTATCAGTACACCGGCAAGGTTCCGGCCAATGCCCCGGCAGTGCCGGCTGAAGACAGCTATCCGGCAGGATGGAACGTGACGGTTGCTGAGAATCCGACATTGCGCGGCTATGAATTCAGCGGCTGGAGCACTGATGACGCTTCTGTTGCCAACGGCGGATTCACCATGCCGGCGGGACCGGTCGTCCTGGAAGGCTCCTGGAGCACGAAGGCGCTGCACATCAGCTCCGCGACCCGCAGCTGGATGTATGACGGCACATACCATACCGAACAAGTCTACACCGTGACCTATGACGGCGTGACTGTCATTACGACGGACCCGAACGGTAAGATCTTCAACCTGCCTACCGGCGATACGCTGACCATCATTCCAACAGGCGATGGATCAAATGGTGTAAAGAATGTCGATCTCACCAACACTCCTATCAACAACACCTTCAAATATACGCTGACGAATGGTGAGAACTACAAGGTGACGACTGATTATGGTACCCTGAGCATCACCCCGCGGCCGGTGAGCCTGACCAGCGAAAGCGGCTCCAAGCCCTATGACGGAACCCCGCTCACCAAACCGGTTGTGACCGTTGGCGGTGAGGGCTTCGTCGCCGGTGAAGTGAGCAATATCCGCGCGACCGGCTCTGTGACGAACGTGAATGAAGGCACTGTGACCAACACGATCGCCTATGATACAAACGCCGGTTTCAACCCTGACAACTATCTCATCACGAAGGATGAGGGTGAACTCTATATCACCCCGGTCACTATTAAGATCATCCCGGATGACAAGACGAAGGTCTATGACAACGATCCGTCGACCGATCCGGAACTGACCGCGACCGAAGAAGGAGTACCGGAGAACGGTGACAAACCGGAATACGAACTCACCCGTGAACCGGGCCAGGATGTGGATGAATACACCATCACCGTGACCCCGGGCGACAACCCTAACTATATCATCGAGGTCGAAGAAGGTAAATTCACTATCACCCCGCGGCCGGTGGTCGTGACCATCGTCGGCAACACCGATACCAAGGTCTATAACGGCAGCGAGCAGCAGGCAACCGGTTACGTTGTGACCGACATCAGCGACCCGCTCTATAACGAGAGCTACTTCTCCTTCAGCGGTGATGCAGTGGCGAGTGGTACCAATGTCAGAACCTATCCGATGGGTCTCGCAGGTGATCAGTACACCAACAACAACGCCAACTTCACGGTGACCTTTAACGTGACCGACGGCTGGCTCACTATCACCCCGAAGCCGGTGGTCGTCACTGCCGAGCCCAAGGAAAAGAAATACGGCGAACCGAACCCGCCGCTGACCGCGACCGTCGAGGGAACCGTGAACGGTGAGACAATCTCCTACACGCTGAGCACCACTGCCACCCAGACCAGCCCGGTGGGTGAATATCCCATCACCCCGTCAGGCGCTGCTGCCCAGGGTAACTATACCGTGACCTATGTCCAGGCTCCGCTGACCATCACCCCGCTGCCTGTCACCGTCAAGGCTGATGACCAGGAAAAGAAGCAGGGCGATCCTGATCCGGAACTGACGGTCACCATCACCGGACTTGAAGGCGGTGGGTCCATCACCTATACCGTCACCCGTGATGAAGGCGAAACCCCCGGAAGCTATCCGATCACCCCAGCCGGTGAAGCGACCCAGGGCAACTATATCGTGACCTACATCCCCGGCACGCTGGTGATCACACCTGCCACCCCGGTCAATGATGTGGAATACACCGTGACCTATGTGTACATCGGCAAGGTGCCGGAAGGCGCTCCGGCTGTTCCGGAAACCAAGAGCTATAAGGTCGGTGATCCTGTTCCGGCTGCCGAAGTTCCGTCACTGGAAGGCTATGAATTCAAGGGTTGGAACGGTGAACCGGGTACCATGCCTGCCGAGAACGTCACTGTGACCGGCCAGTGGGTGCCGCTCACCCATACCGTGACGATCATCTTCAAGGATATTACTACCGGTCAGGAGATCCTCGTACCGGTGACACTGGAGAAACTGCCGAACGGTACTGAATGGAGTTATCAGATTCCGGAAATTGAGGGCTACTTCAAGCTTACCACTGAAGAATTCGTTACCGGTATCATCAGCGGGAAGGACATCGTCATCACCATCTTCTATGCTCCTGTCGGACCGGAACCGAGTGGTGAATCCTCCGAAGGCTATGATGAACCCGAAGGCGATTCCTATCAGGGCCAAACCTACGTGACCTACCAGCTCGTTGACATCGAGGACCTCGAGACACCTTTGGGCCTCGGCGGCCTCAACCTCAACGTCGGTGAATGCATTGAGTAAATCAGAAATCAGAAATCTTAAATCAGAAATCTGATTTTGCAGCGAAGCACAACGGGGACGGTTTTACTGCTGCCCCGCATCGACCCGAAGTACATTGGGGACGGTTTTTCTGCTGCCGCGCAGCCGGCACTGAAGAACCGTCCCCTTGTGCGCATAATTGCAGGAGAGGAGGCGCACACAGGGACGGTTTTACTGCTGCCGCGCAGCCGGCACAAGAGAACGCCT
>CAYWGX010000095.1:0-9973 GCA_964457635.1 uncultured Leptolinea sp. | reverse complement strand
CAACATCTTGTTCCACAGACAAGCGCTCTGCCATTGAGCTACAGCCTCCGTATTTGAACAAAAAGAATTTTAGCATAAAAAAGGAAATTTGCAAGAAAAATATGATAAATTCGACAATTTGATTCATTTACGCGGTAAAATAGAGAAAAGAGGAAAAATATGCGCGAAAACGAAAAAATTCGGAACGAGATAGAAGATAAACAAAATGTGATCAAACCGGTGATCATCGTCACGGTGATCCTGGCGGTCATCATCGGATGCTACATCTGGTTAGGGATAAAAGAGCCAAAGGTGTTCGGCAATATCAGGGATCTTACGATCACCTTGATCACGGTTATGTTTTTCATCATCAGCACCGTACTGGCGGTGTTATTCTTTTATCTCTCAGCAAAGATCGAAGATGCAAGAACCGCGATCGATCAGGCGATGACAACAGCAGACGGCAAGGTCGAAGAGCTTGGCGACAAAATCACGGAGATTCTGAAGCAGATTCTTGAACCCATCTATGAATCTCAATCAGCAATAGCCGGCGTAATGAACGTTTTGAAAATCCTGAAGTCAAAGGGGAAATAAAATACCATGGATTGGAAGAAAAAAACCATTTTATACTACACACTCGGTGGCTTGCTCATCGGTCTTTTTGCGGGCATTATCAGCGTGAACAATGCCGTGGAAAAAGATAAAGAAGTCGATTTATCGCTGAAAAACGGCGCGAAAATCGGGATTGCCGCGTTGGATGCAGTCCAGAAAATCGTTATGAAATAAAATGTCCGGAGAAAGCAATTATTCTCCATATATCATCATCGGTAAATTATCCAGAGACTTTATCCTGACCGAATCAGGAGAAGCTGTCAATGATATTCCCGGGGGACATCTGCTTTATACAGCGATCGGAATGTCTCCCTGGGAAAAAAATCCCGGTCTGGTTGCAAAAATCCAAAACAATTATCCTGAAGAATTCCTTACCCGTTTAAAAAAATACGGTTTCAGTCTGCATGGACTGAAAAAAGTTGAAAACGGTCCGGAACACAGGAGCTTTATCTCCTTCTTTGATACGGGAAACCGGGAAGGGCGTGAAAACAAAAAAAACAGAAGTGTGCTTTCGGAATATTATCATGCGGGGAAGACTTTTCCCAAAGAACTGTTGGGCTTCAGCAAAACAGCCGGAAACGACAATTTGACGGTTCCCTCGCGTGAAACGGTTCTGGCAAAAGATATCCCCCCTGAATTTCAGGAAGCCCGCTGTGTTCATTTGTGTCCCCTGGATTATCTTTCACATAATCTGCTGCCTCAGGCTTTCTTCGGAAACCATAAAAAGACCATAACCATCCATGCTTCCGGTACATATATGTATCCCAATTACTTCGATTCTGTAAAAACGCTGGTAAATGGTTTGACAGCTTTTATGGTTCGGGAAAAATATTTGAGGAATCTTTTTTATGAAAAATATAAGATCCGAAAAATAACGGATATGATGAAGGTTTTGCTCGATTTCGGTGCGGAAAACATCGTCGTGAAAACGGCGGACCGTTCCTATATGTTCCTGAATCAGTTTGATGAGAAACCATTTCTCATGAAAACCGCGGATACCGGAGAGCATGAAAAAATCGGATCTTTTTCCTGCTTTTGCGGGGCATACGTCGTAGGATTAAATACTACCTATAATTACAAAAGAGCTGCGGCCTACGGTGCAGCCAGAGAGTCCTTGCTGCTGAATGAATGGAATCCTTACCACAATCTCAATGTGTTTGAAGCATTATTGATGGAAAAGGTCCGAATAATGGAAAATTCAATTGAAGAATGTTATAATTAAGGCAACCTCTAAAAAACGATTCAGCGGGGGTATGGGGCTGCATAGCCCCCGGTGTTCATGGCGCGGGAAAGTTATTTTCCGGGAAAAAAGAATTATGAATCCAGCGCCATAATGAATAAATGGTGAATGAGGTTCCAATTTTGGAGTTTTTAGAGGCCCACTTAATTGAAAGAAAAGGTGGATATTATGAAGAGTTTATTGAATTTTATACTTGGTTTTGCCGCAGGTGCATTTGTCGGATGCATAGCCGTTTCCCTTTACACGCCTAAATCCGGAGAAGACGTCCGGGAGGATATCCGCAACAGTTTTGATGAAATCAAACTGGATTATGAAATCGGACGGCAAAAAAAGAAAGAAGATCTGGAAGCGGACCTGAAGCGCCGCTGGGGTGAATAAATAAACACAGAGCCATGGCTGCTTTTCCCATGGCTCTGCTTTATATTATGGTGTTTTACGGCATATTGCCGATGTAAAGATCGTTTTTATAACCCCAAAGCAGCCGATTCTGTCCGGTTATCCCAAACGCGCTCGCATTTGAGTACATGGAAATTGCCTCTACGGTGCGGTTGGGCACGATATAGCGGATGAAGTTCGATTTGGTCGAAAGGTTCAATATCGATTGCAGCTTGGCGTCCATGATGTAGAGCGAATTGTCCGGTGAGCTGTTGAGGAGGACTTTTTTGAATTCATGATTTTCCAAATTCAGATAAGCCTTTCTGTCCGAGCTCCAGACTTCCGTGATGCTTGAGCAGACCGGGCGATATCCCGTATAATCGCACACAAGCAGCGTTCCGCTTTCCCGCAGGAAGTAACTGTATTCTTTGTACATGGTAAAATCGATCACGTCCGATAAATACGGTGAGTAGGAACCGTAATAATTTGAAGGTTCATAAGCGAATCCGTCGGAACTGCTGAAGAGGAATTCCCACACAGCGCTGGCCTGCGGATCCAAAATATACATTGCATTATTGGAAAAGGCAATGGATTTGATCTCAAACCGGCCGGTTTCCGGTTTCCGCAGTTTCCCCGCCTGGTTACCTTTGAAGCCCGAGCAATAAAGGACATTGGCATTTTTATCGACGCCTGCCAGGACGAAACTGTGGGGATTGCCTGCGGGCAGCATAATGAAATCAACCAGACTGCCGACCTGCACGCTGGTTTTTTCTTCGGAGCCGAGCTCCGGATATGTGCCGGGCGTGCAGGTGAAGGAATTGTCGAGGGTGAACCCGTTTCCTCCCGCTGTAAATCGCATAACCGACCCGCTGGTCGAATCAAGCGCATAGGTGTACTGCCCGGAGGCCTGGATCTCCGTGATATTCAATCCCTGTGGAAGCTTATTATTATTCGCATAGCTGTAAACAGTACTGATGCCGCCATTGATGGTATCCAGTTTATTGATCGCTTCCTTTCGCAGATCATTGGCTGCGGGGGAAGATCCGTAATTCAGCGCCCGGTCTGTATAATCCAGCGTTTCCATCCAGAGGGTTTCCTGGCTTTTCGCTGATTCGGCGATCAGGGCTTTCTGTGCCGCGGCCACTGCATAGGTAAGATATTCGCGGTGGAGTTGGTCATTGCTCCGGCCTGAATAGATAAAAAACAGCACGGAAACGACGATCACCGGGATCAGGATCCCGCAGAGCAAAATGACGGCAAACCTTTTGAAATTGAATTTCTTCCCTGTTTTGTCTCTTGATTTTGCCGGCTGTTTCCGTTTCGATCTGTTTTGAGCGGATACGCTGCGTTCAGACTGTTTCGTCTTCTCAGCCGGTTCCGTTTCGGAAAAATCATACGGAAGAGCTTCCGCACCCGGGAGCTCCTGTTCGCCGGTGAGGGAAGTTTTTTCTTCGCTCTCTGTTTTATCGCTGTCTGCCGCATTCTGAGGAGGCTCTTCCTGTTGTACATTTGGCTGCTCTGCCGGGCGATCACCGAAAATTTCGGCAGTGTTTCGTTTTCTGAACAGCGGTTTTTCCTCAGAGGGGACCTCTGTCATGGGCCGGTTTATAATATTGGAGACAGGCTTGGCGGAGGCGTTTTCCGGCTCCACATTGGCCGTGATCGCTGTCTTGCTGCGGATCGTGATCTGTCCCTTGCCCCGTTTGAGCTGGATCACGGCTGCCTGAAGGTTCCCCCCGGAACGGTCCAGCAGAAAGCGGATCGCGTTCAGCGGAGAGTCGCCGGTCACCTCTAAGATTGCCGAATTCGTCCAGTCTGCAGGGACTTTCGGGCACAGAAGCACGATATCTTCTGAATGCACATCCGCTGTGAAAAAACTCAGCTCATTGTTTTTCAATTGGATCGGGAGACAGGATTCGTTGTTGAAATTCTGCACCTTATCGGAAGAAATGATCGCAGAATGGACCGGACCGGCATGCGCGATCATCAGGCTTCTCTCCCGCAGCGCTGCCGCATTCATGAATATCGTCGGCATGATCTGCCCCTGCGATTCTTTTTCGATATATGCGGCGAGTTTTTTGACTGCGCTTGACATTCCCATCGTGAAAGAACCCCGGGAGGCATAGTACGACTCGGATAATAGAACCGCCCATTGCTTCATTCGGGTGTTCGGGATCTTGAGATTATCCACGTAAAACAGCAGGAACAAAATGTCGTTCTGACGGTTATTGCCGGCTTTTTGGGGAGGAGTGAAGACAAACAAACCCGAGAGGTCACCGATGTTCCGCCCTTCGGACAAATTCATCGGCAGGATATTAATATCAAAAACACTCCCCTGCGCGGGTGTCTTATTCCCGAATAGATCCAAAAATCCCTTTTCCAAAGCCATACCTGAATTATAGCAGAAACAAAACAAAAGCGCCAACTATCGGCGCTTTTGTTAAGATTTTTATTTTCCGGTCAGTTATTTCGCATATTCGACTGCACGGGTCTCGCGGATGACAGTCACCTTGATCTGTCCCGGATACTGCATGGTTTCTTCCACCTGGTTGGCGATGTCGCGCGCCATCTGCTGGGCGGTATAATCATCCACCTCTTCCGGTGTGACGATGATGCGGACTTCACGCCCTGCCTGGATCGCGTAGGAATTGGTCACACCCTTATGAGAATTGGCGATCTCTTCCAAAGCGCGCAGACGCTTGATATACTGGTCAAGATCTTCACGGCGGGCACCGGGACGTGCGCCGGAAATGGCATCAGCCGCTTCCACGATCACAGCCTCTACCGATTCCTGTTCAACCTCATGGTGGTGACTGGCGATGATGTTCACCGCTTTGGCATTGACGCCGTAACGCTTGGCGAACTCGGCACCGATCTTCGCATGAGTTCCTTCCGTGTTATGGTCCATGGATTTGCCCAGGTCATGCAGCAAAGCACCGAGACGTGCCAGTTCAACGTCAGCACCGAGTTCGGATGCGATCACAGAGGCAAGCTTGGAAGTTTCGATGGAGTGGTTCAGCTGGTTCTGGCCATAGGATGTGCGATATTTCAGCCGGCCGAGCATCTTGATGATTTCCGGATGCAGACCGACGACACCCGCTTCATAGGTAGCCTGTTCACCTGCTTCAATGATGAGCTTGTTGACTTCCTTTTCCTCTTCGTTCAGGACCTTTTCGATATGAGCCGGATGGATCCTGCCGTCCTGGATCAGGCGGTCCAGAGATCTGCGGGCGATTTCGCGGCGGATCGGGTCAAAACAGGAGATCATTACCGCTTCCGGTGTGTCATCGACGATCACGTCAACACCGGCAGCCTGCTCGAATGCCCGGATGTTGCGGCCGTTTCGTCCCACGATGCGGCCCTTCATTTCCTCACCCGGCAGGTTGACGATCGATGTAGTGATTTCATTGACCTGGTCGGAGGCTACACGCTGGATGGCGGTCGCGACGATCTCGCGGGCTTTTTTGTCTCCCTCAAGCCGCGCTTCCTGCTCGATCTGCCGGATGATCCTGGCCATGTCGCTGTGAGCTTCATGCTCAACCTTTTCCAGGAGCTCCTGTCTGGCTTCCGCAACCGTCATGTTGGAAACGCGCTGCAGCTCTTCCAGCTGTTTGGAGGACATTTTCTCGATGTCATTCTGACGCTTGTCAAGGGTACTCTGACGCTTATTAAGATTGTTTTCACGCTGCTCGATTTTTTCCACCCGGTGATCCAGGTCGATGCGCTTCTTTTGCAGCCGGTCATCTTCACGGGTCAGTTCACCCCGTCTGCGCTGGATTTCGTTTTCCGCTTCCTTCAGAATGTTGATGGCGTTGTCTTTCGCATCGGATTCGATCAGCTGAGCCTTTTCACGGCTCACAAGAATAATGTTCTCCGCATCCTGCTGCTGCTCATGCATAAATTTTTCATTCATGGATTTTGCCAGATAGTTGGCTACGAAATAAGCAGCCGCGGCAATGAGAACGATACAGACGATAAAAATCCAGACCGGGATACCGCTGTGTACCGGGGCAGGTGCAGCCGCATCAGGTTTGACTGCCAGTAACAATGACATATTTTGAATCATAAACATCCCCTTAATCCTGATATCACTTCGCTGAAGCGCTGATTTCCTTCCATAGTTCCTGCGTTACTTCTGCAATAACCTCGTAGGAATAGCCTTTCCCGGCCAGAAAGCTGCCTAATTTATTTCGAAATTCAAATTTCGAAAGACCTTCATAGCGGGAAAGTCTGCCTTCCGCAGCTTCATACGCTGACCGGAAGTCGTCAACCTCTTCAACGGCCGATTGGATCACATCATCGGGAATGCCTTTTTGGCGGAGTTCATAGATCAAAACGCGTTTGCTTCTGGGTTTCAGGCGCATTCGCTCTTCGACCCATTGCTGCGCATAATATTCATCATTCAGCAGGCCGTTATCTGATAATGCTGCGATCGTATTATCAATAAGAAACGCTTCATACCCTGCCTGCTGCAGCTTACGTCGTGTTTCCTGAGCAGTGCGGGGCCTGTATGCGATGAAGTCCAGTGCTTTTTGATAGACTTCTGCCTGCTGATCCTTTTCCAACAGTTCTTTTATTTTTTCATCTGAAAGCGTCTGCCCTGTTTCCAGCCACGCGGCTGTGTCTCTGTATAAACCGAAGGCAAAATTCCCGTCAAGATAGACATTGACCCGTTTCGGGTTTTTCTTCTGCACTGCCAAACGGGTAATCTTATTCTCTTCCATAAATAAAAAAACCGTCCAAGACATTCCCCGGCGGTTTACACAAAATAATGACTTGCCTTTGTATCCTTACAAGTTATCAGACACGGCATGCTGCCATATAATGCTTTTGCAATGTTTCAAAAATTATCAGTGAGCTGCACTCACCGGTCACATTTTCAGATAAACCGCCAACGATCCAATCGTTTTTAATTTATTCGATTATACACCATTTTCCTGAAATTGTGTTAATACTTGTAATGTTTCTGATAAAAATATTCGCTGCTCTGTCTGGCCTTTATTTTGCATAGCTTTTCAGTTCTGTTCCGCTGCCGAGAGCGGCAAATACTGCGAACAGGGTGATGGCCTGGATCCGATAGGTGTAAAAATAATGCAGCTGGGAATGGTTCGCGAACACAAAAAACCACACGTACGGGAACACGGCGACCAGAAGGTTCGCGAAAACCGTCTCTTTCCAGTCAGGTTTATGCCGGCGGATCAGCAGAATCACCAGAATCACGATCAGGATCAGGACCAATACAGAAGGCTTATGACCTTTGGCGAAAAAATAGGTTTCAAAATTCAGGCGGAACATCAATGCCCGGTCAAGAGGGATGGCTTCGCTCCCTTCGACCCGGAACTTTGCGGTTTTCATGGCATCTTCAAAGATATTGAGGCCTGTGGCCAGTGTCCCGATCGCCCATTTGGAGATCCAGCACAATGCGTAGCCCAGTCCCCAGGAGAGGGAATGCGTAAAGATCAGCATGATCCGCTGCGGAAACGTCCGTGCGGACGAATCCTGATACAGGCTCAGGAGCAGCACAAGCGGGATTCCGAGCGTCAGCAGCGGTGCGGTCAGCATATCAAAGAAATTGGTGACCATCCCTGCCGCGAACAGCAGCAGTGCGGAATTCACCGGACGCTGAAAGAACGGTACGTATAAAATCAGCAGCAAGGTCACAAAAAGGATCATGAACACGGAAAAATACTGTAATGATTCCCCGATGAAGACCAGAAAACAGGCGATCATGGAAATGGCAAACCCGACGGCGGTCACCGCGTTGGTTTTTTGATGGATGCCGGAAAAACAAAAACAGAAGGCCGTGAGCAAAAGGAACATGGAAATATAGCGGATCTGGTGATAAGTGAATTGGGTCATGACCGGTCGAAGGGTGAGCAGGTATCCGTTCCAGTAGCGCGGATAGCCGTTGTTGTCAAAAGCCGCCTGAAAGATGCTGTCGTAGGATTCATTCACCCTGCAGCTGTCGACCAGGAGCCCGTCCATGAAGTTATCCAAAATCGCCGCATCGGAGGCAAACAGATACACCGGGTATTGTTCCTCCTTCTCCAGCTGCGCTTTGGATTTGCTGAATTGCGGCTCCAGTGCACTGTTTGGGATCAGGTACACACAAAGCATGCCGGCCGTGAAGATCAGCAGCAGACCGAAGAAGCAGCAAACATAACGAAACAGAGTCCTTCTCATCAATATTCCTTCCTCTCAGGATTATACATGAAAAATCCCGCGTTTCCTGATTTTCTGTAACGAATCAGAATTGTCGGAATGGACACTGCGGACATTTCCCACCTGCCCCGTAAGGTGCGGGCTTCGCCCGATAGATGCGGGGCAGGAGCTTCGCTTCGCTCGCCCCACGCCTGAGGCATGCGGGACCCGTCCCAATGTCCCTCTTTAGTCAGTGTTTTCTTAGAATTTCGTAAAAATTAGCCGCTATGTCTTTGAAAAATCCCAATTTCGCTTATAATGGGTATCAGGAGTTAAAGCTTATGTCTGAAAAATCATTACCGTCTTATGGCGGACAAGCATTAATTGAAGGTGTACTGATGCGGGGTAAATCCTACCTGGCAGCATCATTTCGCAAACCAAACGGAGATATCGAAACAGTAACAGAAGAACTTGGCGGAATTTACAAGTCCAAAATCACAAAAATTCCTCTGCTGCGCGGATTGGTCTCCCTCTGGGACTCTCTGGGCCTGGGGATGAAATACCTTTCCCTTTCGGCTAACATGCAGACCGGGGAAGATGAAAAAATCACGCCTGTCGAGATGGTCATCACCATGCTCGTCGCCTTTGGACTGGCTGCGGTGTTGTTCTTTGTCGGTCCGGCCTGGATCGGGAAGCTTCTCGAAGATCATCTGCATGCCTCCCTGTGGGTCTCCAACGCTCTGGAAGGGCTGTTCCGTCTTGCGGTGGTCATTATCTATATGCTCGCCGTATCGCAGATGGAAGACATCAAAAGGGTTTTCCGTTATCATGGAGCCGAGCACAAGACCATCAACTGCTATGAAGCCGGCCTGGAAATGACCGTTGAAAACGCCAAAATACAATCCCGGCAGCATCCCCGCTGCGGGACAGCCTTCATGGTCACAGTGGTCATCATTTCGGTGCTTCTTTTCATTATCATCGGTCCGCTGACCCGCACCCTTGCTTCGAGACTGCTGAGCAGGCTTCTGCTGATTCCGGTGATCGCGGGCATCTCTTATGAATTTATTTTCTTCACCGCAAAGCATCTTGATAATCCTGTGGTGAAGATCCTTGCCAAACCGAACCTTGCCGTGCAGAACATCACTACCGCCGAACCGGATGACTCGATGCTCGAGGTTGCTATACAGTCATTTGAAACCATGCTGGCACTTGAGGAAGGCAGAGCAGTTCCGGCAGCGGCCGCAGCAGAGAGTGCCGCCTGAACATGACGAATGATGGACCGATCGTGGAAGCTGATTATCATTGTCCTGATTTTGCTCACAGCGGCAGGTCTGGCGGTGTTGATCGGCAATCCGCGATCGTCTTTATTGATTGAACTTACCCCGGGGCTGGGCAGCCGGAAAAATAAAATCGGCATTTACGGCTCGGTAAAAACTCCCGGGATCTACGAGTATGAAGGCGCCATCCGGGTTGAGCAGGCGGTTGAACTTGCCGGCGGGCTGACGGATGCAGCCGATCTTTCCCGCTCCAACCTTTCAGCCTGGGTCGATGACGGGGAAACGCTCTTCATCCCGACCGCAGGCGGTCCCGTGCACACTTTGACACCGCTGCCTTCGGATGCAGCGA
>CAYWGX010000094.1:0-10039 GCA_964457635.1 uncultured Leptolinea sp. | reverse complement strand
ACCATGGGGGAAAATGACAGCCCGGCTCAGCATGCAGCTGATACGCTCAAGGCCGGTGTGGACCTGGCGGATCCGGCAGCTGTGCAGGACCTTGCGGAGCATGCTCCGGAGATCCATCAATGGCTGGTGAACCTGGGGGCACCGCTGCATCGCAAAGACGGAAAGCTGATCCTGCGCAATTTTGGCGGACAGAAGAAAAAGCGCACGGCTTATGCACAGAGCAGCACCGGCAAGGTGCTGATGACGGCATTGATCGACGAGTGCCGGAAATATGAGGCATCCGGTGTGATCCATAGGCTGAGCCATCACGAATTCCTTTCCCTGATCCTCCGCGAAGAACGCTGTGAGGGTGTGTGGGTTCGGGATTCTTACACCGGAGCGTCCTTCGCGCTCACCGGTCCGGTGATTTTCGCTGCCGGCGGACTGAACGGATTCTTTCCGGGTATGACCACGGGCACCACGGCCAACAGCGGGGACGCGGCAGCCATTTTGTTTTCACAGGGCGTAGCTTTTGCCAACCTCGAATTCATCCAGTATCACCCTACTACTGTCCGGATTCCCGGGAAGCGTATGCTGATCTCTGAGGCGGCTCGTGGGGAAGGCGGGCGCCTGTTTATTTATCGGAATGGGACGCCCTGGTACTTCATGGAAGAAAAATATCCGGAGCTGGGAAACCTGATGCCCCGGGATGTGGTCTCGCGGGAAATGTTCCGGCTGACCCGAGAGTCCGGAGAACAGGTTTATCTGGACTTGTGTGGACTCTCCAGACAGACCTGGAAGGAGAAGCTCGCTGACTTGCGGGAGGAAATACAGTATTATCTTGCCCTTGACCCGGCAAAGGAGCCGGTGCCGGTTTCGCCGGGGATCCATTATTTCATGGGCGGTATTCATGTGGACCGTGACCATCGTACCAATCTGCCCGGGCTCTATGCGGCGGGAGAATGTGCCTGCCAGTATCACGGGGCGAACCGTCTGGGCGGGAATTCCACGCTGGGTGCGATCTATGGCGGCATGACCGCATCAAAAACGGCTGCTGCCGAGCAGGAACCGGTCTCTGCGGAGATTCCTGCTGATTCCGAGCTCTCGTGGCTTCCGAACTCGCCTGTTTTCGCCAACCGCCTGCGGGACATTTTGCTCAGCGGGATGGGCATTCTGCGGGATGAGAACAGTCTGAATGCGGCACTCGAACAGCTGGAACGACTGCCCCAGTCTGAAAATTCTACTGATGAGATTCGCCGGCTGCTGGGGAGGGCGATGCTGCTATCCGCACGAGAGCGCCGGGAATCCCGCGGTGCCCACACCCGGACGGACTTCCCGCAGCGGGACGATGAGCAATTCCGCAAGACGACGGTCGTCACCCTTCAGGACGGGGAGATCAGGCTCTGCTATGAGCCGATCGGAAAGGATGGCAGCGATGATTGAACTGATGATCCTGCGCCGGGTAAACCGGGACGCAAAGCCTTACTGGCAGCGTTTCAATTATGAACCGAAGAGTGCTGATGAAAGTGTGGCGTCTGCCCTGACCGCGCTCAATGACATGGAGGACCTGCGGGATGCGGATGGCAATCCTGCAGAGCCGATTCGCTGGGAGCATTCCTGCCTGCAGAAGAAATGCGGCGCCTGTGCGATGGTCATCAATGACCGTCCCGGGCTGGCCTGCGGGACGCGGCTGAATTCTTTCAAGAAGACAGTCAAAATTGAGCCGCTGCGCAAGTTTCCGGTGATCGCGGACCTGATGGTGGACCGCAGTGTGATGTTCGAGAACCTGAAGAACCTGCGGCTTTGGTTTGAGGAGAATGCGGAGGGGAAGGATAAGGCGATGTCCCTTTCCTACGAGTCATCCCGCTGCCTGCAGTGCGGTTGCTGTCTGGAGGTTTGTCCGAATTTCCATATCGACGGCAAGTTCACGGGAACGGCATCCGCGGTTCCCATGACCCGGGTCCTGGCCCAGCTGCCTGCTTCACAGAAAAAAGCGATGACAGATGCCTACCGGCTTCATGTCTATGAAGGCTGCGGGAAGTCCCTCGCCTGTCGCAATATCTGTCCCGCCGGTCTTGACATCGACGAGATTCTGCTCAACTCCAGCGCCATCGCCGCCTGGAAACGCTTCTTTTAGCCTCTGTAAGACAGGAAAACATCGAAGATAGCATACAAATAAGATAATTGTTCCGGTATAATAGACAGGGAAAGAATCAACAGCGAACCTGAGAAAGAATTATCTGATCCCGGCACTTGAGAACGGTTTGATCGTCATGGGAATTCCTGAAAAACCCACCAGCCGAAATCAGACTTATATCAGGAAGTAATGGTATCTGTTGGCTCCTGCTCTATCTTATTCAACTCAACCCAAATCGCGGGACGGACGGCGAACTGGTAGTCGATGTCCACGTAGGCGCCGCTGAGGTGGAGTTCACCGTTTTGGTCGACAAACTGGGCGCTGTAAGGATATACCCCGGGAGAGCGCAGCCACCAGAAGACAGTGCCTTCTTCTTTGATCTCCACGTGATGTGCTGCGGCATAGTCTGTCGGGAAGGCTTTTCCGATACTTTCCCGGTTCATTTCATTATTTATATAGATCGACACCTCTGTCTCACTGAGCAGGAACACCCGATCCAAAGTGTCAGCCCCGCCTTGGGTACCGACAGCGGATTGGTCCCGGTTCTGATTCAGTACAGTGGGGATGAAAGCCTGCTCGGATTCACTGAATGCAGTCTTCAGAAATTCCTCGTTCAGCCAGCCGCGCAGCTCACAATCTTCCCAGGTGGTCTCCGCAAAGGGAACGGAGTGATAGGGCCTGCCGTCCAGACCATGCAGGCTGAGCAGCAGCAGCCGATTCTCGATGCGGTCCAGCACCAGCCATTGGATCGGCTCCGGGCCATTTTCCGGATCGTTATCCTGCTCATAGCGGCCGAAGGTGACAGGATCTCCTTTTTGCGCAGACCGCATCGGCAGTACCGGATCTGCGGATACCAGTGCGTCCAAACGGGCAGAGGAGTCCTGATAAGTTCCCAACTTCCGGTACAACCCATAGGCACTTTGCCGGTCCCCGGCACTTTCAAAAGCGATTGCCTTCTGATAGCTTTGTGAACGGTTCAGAAAAATCGTCAGAACAACGATCACCGCTGCTGCCAACACTCCGATGAGTATAAAGCGTACGATCCTTTTTTTCATCTTCGATATCCATTCACAAAAACATCAAAAATTATGTAAAAACACCATCATCTTTCAAACTACCAACTAATAACTGCCAACTGGTGATTAATCTGCAAACCTTCCCCCGTCCATAGTGTGGATCTCGTCGGCGAATTGGGCGGCTTCATTCTCATGGGTGACGAAGAGCACGGCCGCACCGGCATCGGCCGCCTTGCGGAGCAGTCCCAGGACAGCCAGGATGTTTTCTTCGTCCAGCCCGGCGGTGGGTTCGTCCGCAAGCAAAATCGGCGGTTCCATCAGCAATGCCCGGGCGATGGCCATGCGGCGCAGTTCCCCGCCCGAGAGTTCGTTGGGTTTGGCGTTCATCATGGAGTCAAGTCCCACCTGCCGGAGCAGTTCTTTGCCTCTGTCTTCCGGAGGAGGATTTTTTGAGTAGAGAATGGAAGGCAGCAGCACATTTTCCAGGACGGTAAGTCCCAGAAGTGCGGTATGTCCCTGCGGTATCAGTCCGATTTTTTCATTGCGCAGCCGTGAGAGTTTTTCTTCATTCAGTGCATAAATGTCGCTGTCATCCAGCAGAACCTGCCCGGAGGTGGGTTTGAGCATCCCTGCCAGTATGTTGAGCAGGGTGCTTTTTCCGCTGCCGGAACGTCCGGTGATCTCGATCATCTTTCCGGGATGCAGTTCCAGGTCCGTCGGCTGAACAGCAGTGAAGACATTGCTGCTTTTGGAAGCCCGGGGAAAATCTTTGTGAATAGCTTTGGCGATCAGGCTCATGTTATTCTCCTTCTTTCAAAACCAGTGCGGCATCAATGCTGCTGACCTGTTTGACGGCAATCAGTGCGGAAAAAACAGCTGCCAGCAGGACAGAGGCGAGGGAAAGCAGTGCCAGCGGCAGGATCTGCCCGGCGTTCGGTACCAGGAAGCTGACACCCAGCTTCTGACCGATCAGGCTTGAGAAGCCGATGATGAGAAGGGCGGAGAGGATGATGCCGATGAGTGCTCCGATGAGGTTGACGGTGAGTGCCTCGCCGCTCACGATCCGCGAGAGGATGTTTTTGCTTGCACCTACAGCCCGCAGGGAGGCAAATTCCCTGCTGCGTTCATGGATCAGCAGCGCGAAAAGCAGAACCGTCATCAGCAGTCCGATGCTCCAGAAGATGACGCTGAAGATGCTGACTGTCCGGGTGATACTGTTCAGGCTTTCCACAATGCCGGATACCATGTTTGTGGCGGTAGCGGTGCTGACCTCACTGACCTTTTTTTGAATTTCTTCTGCCACCCGGTTCGTGTCATATCCCTCTTTAACTTTGACCATCACCGTGGAGATCACGTCCGCGGTATTGAAAGGCTGATATTTGTTCAGATTGTTGTCAAAAGAAGACCGGATGAGCACGCGGATGGTCTCGAAATTGGTGTAGACGGCATTGTCCAGTGAGGAACCTGTAGGGGCAAACTGTCCGATCACATGACAGTCGTTGTTATACAGTTTAAGGATGTAGTCATCATAGACGGTTACGTTGGCTCCGACGATGATGTCCATCAGCCCCATCTTTTGGGCACCGCCGAACGTGTCCCGGATCCAGGGCTGGATGGTGAAGTCCGTCTCCGGGTCGAAGGCGATGATTTGAAGCTTTGCCGAGCAGCAACTTGCAATGGCGGAGGCCAGGAACATTTGCGGAGAGGCCTTGTCGACCCCTTCTACTGTCAGAATTTCATCCAGCTTTCCGGCATCCATATAAAAATACCCGGGTTCTGCCTGGATCAGAAAGGTTTGGGCATCGAATTCATTTTTTGCATCTGCAGGGGTGACGAGTATGTCGGCACCCAGCCGGGAGCGTGTGGTTTCCAGTCCGGAATTCACCCCTTTGACGATAAGTGTGCCGCCAAAGGTGGCGGCTGCCATCAGGATGACGAAAATCAGGATCGCGGTGGTCCGTCCGGGATGGCTTTTCAGGTTCCGCAGCGGGAGTTTGTTCAATGAAAGCATAAAATTTCTCCTCTAAAGGTTCACCGGCTTTTGACCGTTCATAGCCTGTGTACTGCTGTGAACGGCCAGCCATGAACTCAGACAACCGGTGATGAGAGACAGGATCAGAGATAAGCCGGCCGCACTCAGCAGTGCGGACATGCTCAGGTCTGTGGAATATTGCAGAATTTTATTCGGCAGCGGGAGCGTCAGCAGACTGAGCAGGATTCCTGCGATGCCGCCTTCCATGTGCGTCCAAAAAGCCTCCCGCAGGATGACGCCATGGATCTTTGAACGGGATGCGCCGATGACGTGCCAGACGAAAATTTCTTTTCTCCGTTCCCGCATGAGCATGGATTGGACGATCCCCAAAGCCAGTACCAGCAGCAGCCAGGCGGACAGTGCGATGACGGCGATCACTTTGATCTGATTTTGCAGATCGGCAGCGGTGGCACTCAGGGACGCCTCGCTGCGGATGGCGGTGACCTTGCGGACGTAGATGTTGATCCAGTTTGTCACGCTTTCCACGTTCTCTTTGTCATTGACCCGGATCAGGGCGGCAGACCAGCTGTTCTCCGGAGAGAGTTTTGCATAAGTCTGGATTTCAGCATCAACGGAAGCCTCAATCAGGGTTTTCAGGGTCTCCATGCTGACGAATATCATCTCATCCAGGGCGGAACCGGTCTCGAGCAGATGTCCGGAAACAGGCCATTGTTTCCCGAAAATGCTGACTGTATTTCCCTCGTCTGTCCGGACTTTTGAACCGGTGATCAGGGTACCTTGCGGGGGAATAAAAGACGGTCCTTCTGCGATCCAGGGTGCAATTACAAAATCCGTGTCCGGTTCGTAGCCGGTGATGCGGAGCGGTTCACCTTTTGTTGTTCCATCGGAAATATAGACCTGGTGAGAGACAGCGTCGATGTTGTCACATTCTTCCAACCGGGAAAGCATGGAGCGCGGTTTCCAGACCTGTACCGGCGTTCCCTGCATCAGCAGGCCATCTTTGGAGATTTTGCTCATGGCCTGGGTCGGGTAGACCAGAACATCTGCTCCGAGCCGGGCTTCTGCCAGCTGCAGCTCCTGCCGGGCTGAGCGTACCAGCATCAGGCCGGTAAAGATGGCCATGACCTGTGCCGCGGTGAGGATGATCAGGATGAGCGTCCGCACCGGATGGGCCTTCATGGTTTTGAAGGGTACCTGTGACAGTGAAAACATGGCCTCAGCTATGTGTACGTGCGGTTTGAATTGCGGCGCTCAAGCTGAGCAATGCGATTAATGTGCTCAGGATACGGACAAAGGGCTGCATGACCGTGTAACAGCGCATGGTCTGCATCATGCACATGGAAATCAATGTGCCGGGGATCAGAAAGATCACGGCAGCGGCGATCACGGCGGCCCCATAGAACACGATTTTGATGGTCTTCTTTTGAAGAAGGGCTGCCGCAATGAGAAGAGTGGTTAGGATCAGGGCACTGATAACGACCGCAGTCTGTGCTTCATGACAGTGCATCCAGGTCCCGTCCTCCCTGATCTCACAGGCGTCAAAGACAGTGGCGGTCCCGAGCCCGAGCAGCAGGCTCAGCAGCGCCGGGAGAAAGGCTATTGTTGTAATTTTTTTTGAAAGCATAGATAAAAACTCCCTATGATGTTGTTCGGTTGTGTCAGTTTCATAAAACTAACTTCTTTATTATAGCAAGTTCGGAGTGAGATAAGGGAAAACGCTGACAATTTGAATGAACCGGGCTTCAGGTTTCAGACACCGGCTTCTGTTTTTTGTTGAAAATCACAATATAATTGAAATATGTCAAATGGTGTAATCTCGAATATGTCAGACCGGCCGATGGACAGGCTGCGTCTTATTATGGGTGAAACGGCGCTGGACCGTCTGCAGAATTCCCGTGTGATGGTGATCGGACTGGGCGGTGTCGGCTCTTCCTGTGCGGAAGCGCTGGCACGGGGCGGTGTCGGCGCGCTGACTATGGTAGACCGGGACGTTGTGGTTCCGAGCAACATCAACCGTCAGGCGCTGGCTTTTCACAGCACCCTCGGACAGGCGAAAACCTATGCCATGCGGCAGATGGTGAGCGACATCAATCCGCAGTGTACGGTCGATACGCTGCAGGCTTTTATCGACAAAGATCAGGTTCCGGAACAACTGGGTGCACTTCCCCGTCCGGATTATGTGGTGGATGCCATCGATACGGTCTCGCAGAAGCTGGCGATTGCTGCCTGGTGCCAATCGAAGAATATTCCCGAGGTGTCTGCTATGGGCGGGGCGAACAAGCTGGACCCGACCCGCCTGCGCTTTGCGGATATCAATGATACACACACCGACCCGCTGGCACGTATCATCCGCAAGGAATGCCGCAAGCGGGGGATCCCCGGACTTATGGTGCTTTACTCCGATGAACTGCCGCGTGAGGCGGAAGGCAAACGCAGTGCCATTGATGAGAAGGGATTCGTCCGGGAAGGTGCCTCTATTCTGGGCACGATGAGTTATTACCCGCCCATCATGGGGCAGATGCTGGCAGGTTATGTGATCTGTCAGCTGGCGGGATTGGAGTGAGCCCGATGCTCTGGGATGCGCATGTGCATCTGGATTTCATGCAGGATCCCCGGTCGGTTGCCCGGGAAGCGGCTGAAATCGGTTTAGGGCTGTTTGCTGTGACCGTTACGCCGCAAAGGTTCGAGCGGGCTGTTGAGATGCTGAAAAATGAGGCGAATGTTCGCGTGGGTGTGGGGCTGCATCCCTGGTGGATCGCGGATGGCCGCTGCGGACCTGAAGATGTTGATCTGATTTCAGGACTGGTTCGGGATACCTGTTATGTCGGTGAGATCGGTCTGGATGCTTCCCCGAAGCACGTGCCGGAAGGTTCGCTGAACGTTCAGGCGGCTGCCTTTGAAAAAATCTGCGCTGCCTGTGCTGAATCATGTTCTGCGGAAGCTCCGAAGATCCTTTCGCTGCATTCCGTTCGGGCAGCGGATCTCATGCTGGACATCCTGGAGCGAAGCGGCTGTCTTGAACGCTGCCGCTGCATTTTTCACTGGTTTACCGGTTCGGGTACAGCGCTGACCCGGGCGGTCAAAGCAGGATGTCTGTTTTCTGTGAATGAAATGATGCTGTACACCCGCAGGGGGCGGGAATATGCCCGGCAGATTCCTCTGAACAGGCTGCTGGCAGAGACGGATCTGCCCCCGGGTGAGAATGTGCCCTTCTCTGCTTCTCAGATTCTGTTATCCCTTGAACGCACACTGGAGCAATTGACGCTCATCCGCGGGACAGACGTGCGAGAGGCGGTGTGTGAAAATTCCGGAATGGTGTTTGGAAAATTTTAAAGGACGGTTTCACATCATGCATGATGTGAAACCGTCTTTTCGTTCAATTTATTTCTGCTAATTGAACATACCCAGGGCATTTGCCAAAAACCAGAACACGATCATCACAGCAAACATGACGAGGAAGATCTTCCATGAATTTTTGAAGAATTCCTTTGATTCTTCATTGGATTGGCGCCTTTCCTCTCTGCGGTCTTCCCGGTTTTTGTCAAATTCCCGCTCGATCAGACCGATGACCGAATCCACACTTCCCTTCAGATCCACGGTGACCTTGTCTGCATGGTCGATGTGGGCATTCTGGATGTTATAATTCTGGATCGCCTTATCGACGATAAAGGGTGTTCCGCAGTATTGGCAGACGGCAGCTTCCTGTGAAGGATCCACTTGAATTTGTCCGCCGCATTTTGGGCAGGAAGCCGGGACCAGTTTCAGTGCCTGCGGGTTGTTGGAGATTTTATCGTTATTCGTGTAGTTACTGTCTTCCATAGGGTTACCTCTCATTTCTTCCGGAATTATTATACCTTTATAACGATTAATTGCGGGGACTGATTTACAAATTACTCATGTTTTGCCGGAAAGTCCATTGTTTCTGCATTTAAAGGAGTATAATGCCCATGTTTAATTTTGTTATCCTGGAAGAGAAAACGCAGTATGAAGTTGAACAAGGATTTGCGGGAAAACCGCTCTGTCAAGGCGATTCTGCTGAATATGCTGCTGGCGGCTGTCAGTCTGTTTGTGAATGGATTCGGGATTTACCTGACCATTCAAGCGAATATCGGAGCGGCACCCTGGGATGTGCTCAACCTGGGGCTATCAAAGAGCTTGGGTGTGCTTTACGGTACAGCCTCCATCGCTGTATCCGTCACGATCCTGCTGATCGATATCCTGCTGAAGGAACCTATCGGGATCGCCATGTTCATCGATGCGATCGTGGTCGGGAAATCGGTGGATTTTTTCAACTGGCTCCATCTTGTCCCGCCTGCTTCTTCCCTGCTGACTGCCATCCCCATGATGCTGGCGGGGCTGGTGATCCTGGCCTATACCCAATATGGATATATGGTGGCTTCTCTCGGCTGCGGTCCCCGGGATACGCTGCTGGTGGGTCTGGCAAAGCGTGCGGGGAAACTGCCGATCGGTGCGATGAGCATCCTGCTGCTGAGTGCGGCGACATTGATCGGCTGGCTGCTGGGCGGTCAGGTCGGTGTGGGTACGCTGATCTGTGCCTTTGGGGCGGGACCGATCATGCAGTTTGCGTTTCAGTCGGTGCATTTCGATGCCACTCATATTCGGCATCAGCGGCTGAAGGATTCCTGTAAGGTGTTCTGTTCCCAGCATGTGTGATTTCGGGATGATTAGGGACAATCCTGCTGCAGCGGAAATTTGTGGTAAAAATACAGCTTGCTTTATGGTTTACTTTCCCTGCTATTGAGTGTTTGATTTTTCTAGTTACTGTTCAGGGGCAATGTCATTTACTTAGGAATATTCCAATAAAAAAGAAAGAAAATACAAGTAAACCACTAACAAAAGCTGGGGGGACAAAGTAAATGCAACAGAAAGACAATACGAGGAAAAGAGTTGCAA
>CAYWGX010000093.1:0-10076 GCA_964457635.1 uncultured Leptolinea sp. | reverse complement strand
GTCTGAAAGGGAAGATCACCGATCGTGATCTTGTGGATTCGACTTCCACACAGACTTCTAAAAGCGCTGACAGCAATCCTGCGTTCTCAGAGGGAGGGTCCGGCTGCGCCGGGTGCGGGTTCAAGTCCCGTCATTTGCGTCTTACGCGGATGTGGTGGAACTGGCAGACACGCCTTAGCATAATGCGCTTTGTTTTTTGAGAAAAGTTCTTTTTGGAAAAGGCGATATTCTGTGAATAATGCCGTGGGTTCGATTCCCACAGGAACTTCTAAAGGCACGAACAGCTATTTTTTTCGGTCCGTAAACCCCCATGTCACAGGTTCGACTCCTGTAGTGTCTCACGACACTTTGCTCAGTCGGCAGAGCAGGTCAAAATCATGCATTGCTTATATAAATTGTCAATTTTAAAGGAAAAGCCGGCAAACCGGAGCGGGGCCGTTTCCCGCATTGACAACTAAAAGCGCGGACAGCAGCCTTATCGCTATCTTGGCGGTTGCCGTAACGACTCGCCTGATAAGCTTGCACGTGCGGATGAAAACGCGCTTTGCTTTTTAAAAGGCACATACAGCAGACATTAACTAAGAAGACTTATGGTCTTTGGCTACCTGGGTGGATACCCAATGTGCCTTGTTTTTGATGGAGAATCAGAGAAAGGAGGACAATTTCCATGCAAAAACCATTTTTGAACTTTCTGCAAGCCTTGAAGGGAGAGGCTAACAAGACCCTGACGGAAAATCTTGCAGTGACCTACCGCAGCTCCGGCTCGGAGAATGTGGACCTGTTCGGGTCAATCGGCGCGCTGCGCAGCGCAAGCGATGAGGATATTGTCCGCCGCTTTCTGAAAGCCTGGGGAGAAGACCGGGATCTTGCCATGAAGATCCTCTTCTATGCCCGCGACATCCGCGGCGGTTTGGGAGAGCGCAGAGTCTTCCGCGTAATTCTTTACGCACTGGCGGTGATGGCCCCGGAGAGCGTCCGCAAGAATATCGCGCTGATTCCCGAATACGGGCGCTATGATGATTTGCTGGAACTGCTTGGAACACCCTGTGAAGCAGACGCGCTGGCCTTCATCAAAGAACAGCTTGCAGCGGACATGGCTGCACCGGAAGCCGGTGAACCGGTCTCGCTGATGGCAAAATGGCTGCCTTCGATCAACGCTTCTTCGGAAGAAACCCGCAAACAGGCTCAGATCGTCGCGAATGCGGTTGGTATGAACAACGCCCAATACCGCAAGGCACTGAGCGCACTGCGGGCTGAGATCAAAATTATCGAAAACAACCTGCGGGAAAAGGATTACACCTTCGACTACGCCAAACAGCCGTCCAAAGCCATGTTCAAATACCGCAAAGCCTTCAATCGGAACGACGGAGAGCGTTACAGCGCCTATCTGAAGCAAGTTGAAAAAGGTGAAGCGACGATCCATACGTCAACGCTGATGCCCTATGAACTGGTCCGCTCCGCGCTCAACCGCCCTGATGAAAAGGAACGGAGAAGTCTGGATGTGACCTGGAAGGCTCTGGAAGACTACACTGATGGGAGGAACGCGCTGGCTGTGATCGACGGGTCCGGCTCTATGTACGGATTTGGAAACCCGCGTCCGGCAGACGTGGCGATATCCCTCGGGATGTATTTCGCCGAACGGAACACCGGTTTGTTCCGGGATCACTTCATCACCTTCTCAAGATCACCACAGCTGGTCCAGATCAAAGGGAAAGATTTTGTAGACCGGGTACTGTACTGCAAATCCTACAATGAAGTCGCCAACACCAACCTCCAGGCGGTTTTTGTACTGCTTTTGAACACCGCAGTTGCCTACGGGATACCGCAGTCTGAAATGCCGGAACTGCTTTACATCATCTCCGATATGGAATTCGACAGCTGTGTCGAAGGCGCGGGACTGACGAATTTTGAATACGCGAAGCAGCTTTATGAGTCCCATGGCTACAAGCTGCCGCAGATCATCTTCTGGAATGTCCAGAGCCGTCATCAGCAGGTGCCGGTGAAGGTGAATGACCGGGGTGTCGCGCTGGTCAGCGGAGCTTCTCCGCAGATCTTCAAGATGGCGATGAGCAACGAGATGGACCCATACCGTTTCATGATGAAGGTGATCGGATCGGAACGCTACACGCCGGTCAGTGCATAGTATGCAGTTAGTAGTTGTTAGTTAGTAGTTATTAGTTGACAGGCATCTGTCATATGATTGTGGCAGATGCCTGTTGATTGAACGAATATTAAATATTTTCCTTGCCCCTTGATCCTTTATACTTTATACTTATAATGTCCGGCAGCTAAGCAGGTTTCCTTCTTCTATGCGTCCCAAGGCGGTAGTGCGGGTTCGACTCCCGTCGGCTGCGCCTCATGCAGCCGTGGTTTAATGGCAGAACCCCGCCCAGCTAAGTAATCTGTTGATATCGCCGAACTTTTTTGTTTTGTTTTATCATCAATTTTCCTGTTTCAGATTATAATATTAAAATCTGACAGCTAACCGGGTTTACTTCTTTTCGCCTCTTAAGCGGGTGGCTGCGGGTTCGAGTCCCGTCGGCAGCGCTTCGAGCTGCCGTAGCTCAACTGGCAGAGCGCCTTTTAATCCGTTGATTTCGTCAGTTTTTTTATTTGACCGGCTGGTTTACAAAACACCGCTTGCCATTTATAATAGGAATATCGGCAGCTATTCAGGCTTATTTCGAGTTCAACTGTAAATTGAAAATTTCCAGCCTGAAAATATCGCCGTTTTTTTTATTTAAAGAGAATTATCAGCCCTTTACAAAGCCCTTCATATACTGTATAATAAGCTCAGGCAGCTAATCAGGTTTACTTCGGAGTCTTACCTATTGAGACGGTAGCTTAATGGCTAAAGCGCCCGACCAATAATCGGGAGATGTCGGTTCGAATCCGACCCTTGAAATCTGATAATATCGCCGATTTTTTGCTCATTACAGATGAGACAGAAGGAAACGTTTCTTATGTCTCACTGTTACAGCAGACAGGAACGCACACCCATGAAAACGATCTTCATCAAATATCTTTTCAACCATCATTATCTCATCAATCAACCGAACATCGCCACAGAAAATATGGCTGAGACCCGTCTGGCGCTGGCAAATCTCTTCAACATCCGCATCACCTCCGGCGTTGAGCTGCTGCAGCCGGCCATGATTCGATACGCTTCCGAAATCATCGGGACAACCGTACCAACCGCCTTTTATCGGGGATTTCCGGAAAGTGTCCGCAAGCTGCCGCGAATCGCGCTGCTCTTCGATCAGCTGATTCATTATTACAATACGTACGGACAAGGGAACTTCGACGAACCCGGACACTCGCTGTTTGAAGAGGATATTGAACGCAAAGTCTTCGACGAAAAGCTGCCCCTTCAGGATTTTGCCGTTCTGAGCGAGGCGGAAGCTATTGAAAAACTGAAGGGATATACCGAAGACCTGCTTTCCGGCACACGTCCGCTTTCCGATGAACAGTACGAACTGGTACTGGAATTCATTCGGGAATATGCCTATACTCCGGATAACTGCGCGTCTAAAAACACCGCGATCCGTCTGCTGATCGATTCCCGTGATCCCGGGTTCTCAAAATTCCTGATGCTTTCCGACGTTCCGAAGCTCACGGATGAGCTGAGTTACCGAAGCAGCGGCAATAAAAATCCTCGAAAACTGAACCTGAAGAATAAGGACCGCAAGTTGGTTACGGCTGTTATTGATAAACTGATCGGTGAAGGGAAAATCGATACACGCAATTGTTACGAGAAAAAAGCGCTGTGGAGCGGTCTTCTGCATCACATTCACTACAAGACAAAAGATCCGAAAGGCATCGAATTTCTCAACGCCATGCGCGGGGATGAAAACCATTCCGCCCTTTCGGAATTCGAAAGGACACTATCCGAAAAAGGTGCCGCTGAAGCCGCGAAGGTTCTCGTCCGTCGGAAAGGTTCAGGGGCGCTGCTGCGAAATCTGGATTACCTGCTGAGCCGATGTGAGTCGGATGAAGAGGTCAAAACCATCATTCATCTGATCGATACAGACAACACGATCATCCTGCTGCAGCTGCTGCTCCATTACCATGCCGCACCAACGCCGCTCCGCACATTCAAATTCATCAAATACGGGATGATGCGGAAACATACTGAAACGACGCCCGAAGCCAACAGCCGCAAAACACTGCTTTCCAATCGTGACCGAAAAACAGCCGCTTCCGTGATCCGGGAGCTTCTGGCTGAAAATTTGAAAGGCCGTCTCGGAAAAGTGTACATTGCACCGGAGATGAAAAATATCGCGCTGCCGATCCAGGAAGGAGCCAGTCAGGGCGGATACGGAACCCTCTCCAAAGGTTCCCGTATCCCGCTGCCGGAAGGGAAAAAGATCCGTGCCTTCACCTATTGGGAAAAGGTCAACGACATTGATCTTTCCGTCATCGGACTCACCAAAGATCTCAAACAGCGTGAGTTTTCCTGGCGTACGATGGCCGGAAAACAGAGTGAGGCCATCACATTCTCCGGTGACCAAACATCCGGTTTCAATGGCGGCTCGGAATTTTTTGATATTGATTTGGAAAAATTCAAAAACCTCTATCCGGATATCCGCTATCTGGTTTTCTGTGACAATATCTACTCGGGCGGTGTATTCAAGCAATATATCTGCCGGGCCGGTTATATGCTGCGGGATATCAACGACAGCGGCGAGATCTTTGAACCAAAGACGGTGAAATCCTCCTTCACCATTGATTGTGACTCCGGATTTGCCTACCTGTTCGGGCTGGATTTGACGACTAACGATTTTGTCTGGCTGAATGTCGCCAATGACAGCCGCTCCCGTGTTGCGGGAACAAACGATATGGGATTCCTGACACAATACTTTGAAATGACAAAGATCATGAACGTCTATGATTTCTTCGCCATGATGGCCACTGAATCGGCCGAGGACCCGAAAGAAGCGGAAATCGCCGTCACCGATGAAGACATTGAAGCCGGAGAGACCACCGAAATCATCCGCAGCTATGACGCGGAACGGATAATTGCTTTTCTGAATCAAAAATAAGCCGAAAGGTACAACAAAAAATGTCGGAGAAACTCCGACATTTTTTGTTGTACCGAACCAACGTACCCTTCGGTTCGAAATTGGTATATTTAGTCTTTTTTCTCAGCTTTTTCGACGTTGATGACTTCACGGCCTTTGTAGTAGCCACAGCTCGGGCAAACTGTGTGCGGCAGGCACATTTCACCGCAGTTCGGACACTGGGTCAGATTCTTCGGGGTGAGGAAATCATTCGCGCGGCGGCGATCACGTCGTGCACTGGAAACTCTCCGTTTCGGAAGTGGTGTCATTTGTAATACTCCTCAATCTTAACGTAAATATACCATCTTTTAGGCGTTCTTAATTATATGCAATACAACATCTTCGTCAAGACCGTTTTTTAAGATTCATGAGCCGGAAATTCTATCGCACAGGCGCTTTTTCTTCAATTTGAATGTTATCCTCGCCGACCTGTTCACGGAGTTTATTCAGAAGATCCCTGCAGATATTTGTATGGACATTCGGAAAATCGACCAGATAAACCTTTCCCCCTTCGATGATCATAAACGCAACATGATCCCTTCCGGGATAAGATGAGACCAGCCCATGCAGACGACGGATGCGGCGGCCGGAGGAACCCGGCTGTGCATTCGGTTCAATGTGCACGACAACCGTCAGCAGCTTCGGCTGCGGCCTGTCATCGAACGAGAAAAGTTCTTCATCAAGACTGTCCACACTGTCCAGGCCATCCGACCCATCCGAACCGGAAAGATCTTCAGGCTCCGGTGCAAACCTCGAAATGACCGGAGATATGTCGGAGACTGTTTTGCTCCCTGCAGCACTCTGAACCGGATCGAAGGGCTCCTTTGTTTTTTCATCATCCTCAGGATCGGTGAAGAATCCCGTCATCGGAGCGATATTTGCCTCAGAGATCGGTTTAATAGTCCCGCTGACAGCAGACTTGGCCGGAGGCTCATCAATATCAAAAGGCGGATCATCGTCATCCTGCACGTTGGGCTCCAAGCTCTTCCCTGAAGGTTCCGTATCTGAAGACTGAGGCTTCGGCTCCTTCCGGGTGAACTGTTCTTCCGGAACGTTTTGTGATGAAACCTCCGCAGCAGCCTCTTCTGATATCGTCGGTTTATCAAACAACACCGCTTTTGCATCTTCAGTCTCTGGCAGCGGTTTTTCAGCCGCTGCAGGGCCAGTAAGCGCCCCACAGGCATCCGGCATTTCTTCCGGAGACACAGGAGGCAGATCATCGAAGGGGTCTGTCATCATCGGGACATCTTCCATCGGAGGCAGCTCATCAAACCAGCCGTCATCCATCGGCGGAGGACCGAAATATCCGGGAGCTTCCGCAATTCTGCTGCCGGCAGCGGCCTTCGCTTCCGGAGTCAGTTCTTCATCGCGGTCAGCTTCACTGTAGGTATCGGCATAATAGGCATCCGATTCAGCGATCCCGTTGACCAGCAGCGAAGAAGCCTTGGAAGCAGAAAGCTGGGGTGCACCGCGGGTCTTGTCCAGGCGTCCCTCGATCAGGATCGGCGCGTCCACCTGCACAATATCCCGATATTGATCCCAAACCTTCGGGAAGAAAACCACATCGGTGACATCGCCGTTGATATCCTCCAGCTTGATGGAGCACATTGCCCGGTTGTCCTTTTTCGTCAGCATATGGCGCATGGACTGGACCAGCCCGCCCATCGTGATATAGGCGTTCTGTTCAATATCATCCAATTTGTTATGATCAACACATTTATGCCGCCTCAAGGCAGCGCGATGAACATTCAACGGATGATCGGAAACATAAAGCCCCAGCAGATCTTTTTCCCAGTTCAGCTTCTCCCGGGATTCGATCGGTGTCGTCTCCGGCAGGGTGATCTTCTGCAGCGGGATATCAAACATGTCGAAAAGGCCCATCTGTCCGGAATCAGACCCCTTAAACTTGGAAGCACTGGTGGCCAGCATGTCATCCAGCGCGGCCAGCAGGGCACCCCGCTCACCGAAAGCATCCATCGCACCGACTTTGATCAAGCTTTCAAGGGCTCTGCGTCCAACCTGCCGCAGATCCATACGGCCGACAAAATCATCCAGGCTCTTGAAAGGACCGTTCTTTTCCCGCTCATGGATGATCACCTCTGCCGCACCCTGACCGACATTTTTGATGGCACCAAGCCCGAAGCGGATCGTCTTGTCGCCATCAACGGAAAAGTCCCACAGGCTGGATTCGATTTTCGGCGGCAAGACACTGATGCCGTATTGGCGGCAGTCATTGATGTAAAAGGCGATCTTGGCAGAATCACCGGCGTTGGCGGAAAGGATCGCGGTCATGAATTCCACAGTGTAATGGCATTTCAGATAACCGGTCTGCACAGCCAGAACACCGTAGTCCGCCGCATGACTCTTGTTGAAACCGTAGTTTGCGAACTGTTCCCATTCGGCAAAAATCGCAACGGCTGTTTCTTCCGCGACACCATTCTTTTTCGCCCCTTCAATAAATTTAATGCGGTGCTTTTCGACTTTGTCTTTCTTCTTCTTGGAAATCGCCTTCCGCAGGTCATCGGATTCAGAAGCCGTATAACCGGCAAGGTCCATAGCCGCGAACATGATCTGTTCCTGATAGACCGGGATGCCATAGGTTTCGGCAAAAATCGGCTCCATCAGCGGATGCAGGTACTTGACTTCCTCTCTGCCGTTCATTCGCTCGATATAAGAAGGAATAAACTGCATCGGGCCCGGGCGGTACAGCGCGACCATAGCAATGATGTGCTCCAGTTTCTTGGGGCCCATCTCCATCAGGTAGCGGGTCATGCCCGTACTTTCCAGTTGGAAGACCCCTGCCGTATTTCCGGCGGAAAGGAATTTGTAGGTTTCTGCGTCATCCGTCGGGATGTTCTGCAAATTCAGGCGAACTCCGTGCCGTTCAAAAATCGTATCGCAGCACTTTTGCATGACTGTCAGCGTGATGAGGCCGAGAAAGTCCACCTTCAGCAGCCCCATACGGTCGACGATGGTCATTTCGAACTGAGCCACGGATTTGATCGGGTTGTCATCCGCGCCGTTCGTCGGACGATGCAGCGGAGCATATTGTACGATCGGGATATCCGTAATGATCAGCCCGGCCGCATGTGTTCCCGCATTCCGCGCAACCCCTTCCATCTCGGCGGCTGTGTTAACCAACTCCGTCAGCTGGCTGCTTTCATCGACTGCCTGCTTGAATTCCGGGACTTCATCCAGGCAATTCTTCAGCGTGATCGCTTTGCCGCTCTGGGGCATCTTGTTCCCGGCAGGGATCAGTTTGCAGACGCGATCCACCTCGGAAAGCGGCACATCCATCACACGGCCTACATCCCGGACCGCGCCTTTGGCACCCAGACAGTTGAAGGTGATGATCTGAGAAACATGGTCTTCACCATATTTGTCGGAACAGTACTGCAGCAGCTTATAGCGTTTATCATCCTGAATATCCAGGTCAATATCCGGCATGGAAATACGTCCGGGATTCAGGAAACGTTCAAAAATCAGCTTAAATTTCAGCGGCTCAACCGGCGTAATGCCCAGCGTATAAGCCACCATGGAACCGGCACCGGAACCACGGACGTTATACCACCAGTTGCATTCTTTGCAGTGATTGACCAGATCCTGTACGATCAGGAAGTAAGAGTCAAACCCCATGGTATGGATGATGTTAAGCTCATGTTCCAGACGGTCACGAACCACTTTGTCTTCCGCGTGTTCGCCGTAACGCCAAATCAGCCCTTTTTCGCAGTTTTTCCGCAGCATAGACTGGTCATTTTCACCTTCCGGCAGCGGGAAGATAGGCAGATGATAGCCGTGCGGTTCCAGATCCACAAAACAGCGTTCCGCGATCTTCACCGTGTTGGAAAGCGCACCGGGCACATCACCGAAGAGCCGTTCCATCTCTTCCGGGGAACGGAAATAGTAGCTGTGGTCACTCATGCGGAAGCGCTTCTCATCCGTCAGCTTTGCCCCGGTCTGGATCGCGAGCAATATATCCTGATACTTCCAGTCACCCGGGTCCACATAATGGGCATCATTGGTGGCCACAAATTCCAGGTTGTATTCCTTGCCGAATTCCAGCAGCTTTTTGTTGACCTCGTATAATTCCGGAATGTTATGATCCTGCAGTTCAATGAAAAAATTATCCCGTCCGAACAGGTCCAGATACCATTCCAGACGTTTCCGTGCACCGTCGATATTGCCTCTGCGGATCATCGAAGGGATCTCCCCCGCTAAACAGGCAGTCGTGCAGATCAGCCCTTCCGCGTGGGATTCCAGAAATTCATGGTCAATGCGCGGATGATAATAGAACCCTTCCAGCTGGGAAGCGGAAGCGATTTCAAGAAGATTCTGATAGCCTTTCTGATTTTCAGCCAGCAGCAGCAAATGGTTGGCGCCTTTGTCACGGGGATCCCGGGAGCGCATGTCCCGTGGAGCCATATAAGCTTCCAGTCCGATGACCGGTTTAATACCCGCTTCCTGAGCTGCCATGTAAAACTCCACCACACCGAACATCGTCCCGTGATCCGTGATGGCAACCGCAGGCATGTTCATTTCTTTCGCGCGCTGCATCACTTTTTTGATTTTACTGAACCCGTCCAGCAGGGAATATTCGGTATGCAAATGAAGGTGTACAAAATCAGGCATGGCTGTCTCTCCTTAATACTATTTTACTCCATTAAATGAAAAAAGAACGGTCAATGTACCGTTCTTTTCGTTTTCTTTATGGTTCGAGCTCTTAGTCTTCGCTGCCCGGGACTTCGATTCCCTTGGAGCGCATGGCTTTTTTGACTTCGATCAGGCGGGACTGGCCGATGCCATCGAGATCGAGAACAGCCTGGTCACCGTTCTTCAGTGCATTGAGAACATCAGAAGCCTTTTCAAAACCGGCTTTTGCCCAGGCTTTCACGCTGGCAGCGCTCAGTTCCAAGTCAGCAAGCTTCATGTTGTTGACATTCTTGCCTTCTTCACGGGTCTGTTTTTCAGCCAGGAAATCCTGACGAGCCTGCAGACGGCGATAGAAGCGATCAACCT
>CAYWGX010000092.1:0-10225 GCA_964457635.1 uncultured Leptolinea sp. | reverse complement strand
GGACGTTGTGGACGAACGGGACATGTTTGTCGCCGATGCCTTCGATGCGGTGGGCGCCAAAGCCGTTTTCGAGCAGGGTCGGGCACTGAAGCGCTTCGGATGCGATGATCCTGCAGTCCGGATACTGCTGTTTGAGGTAGTCACCGCAGGCGATGGTGCCGCCGGAACCGGTGTTGGAAGCGATACCTGCCAGATGGCCGTTCTTGCCTTTGACCTGTTCGAAAACTTCCTGCATCGCATGCCCGGTGAGGGTGTAGTGCCACAGGTAGTTGCCGAATTCTTCGAACTGGTTGAAGATCATCAGTTCCTGACCGGATTTGCGCAGTTCCCAGCACTTGTCAAAGATTTCTTTGACGTTGGATTCTGTGCCCGGAGTGGCGATCACTTCGTCAGCAACACCCTTCAGCCAGTTGAAACGTTCCTGGCTCATGCCTTCCGGAAGGATGGCGATGGATTTGCACGCGAGTAATGCGGAGTCATAGGCGCCACCGCGGCAGTAGTTGCCGGTGGAAGGCCAAACAGCTTTTTCGGTAGTGGGGTCAAACTGACCGGTTACCAGGCGCGGAACGAGACAGGCAAATGCGGCACCGACTTTGTGTGCGCCGGTGGGGAACCATTTGCCGACCAGGCCGATGATGCGGGCATCAACGCCGGTCAGGCTGGAAGGCAGTTCAATAAAGTTGACACCGCCAAAATTTCCACCTTTTTCAACCGGCTGGTTGTGCCAGGTGATGCGGAACAGGTTGCGCGGATGAATGTCCCAAAGGCCGATGGATTCCAATTCCTTCTTAAATTTGTCGGGAACGGTTTCCGGATGAAGCTGCTGCTCCAGGGTCGGGATGACGATGTTGCGTTCTCTCGCACGATCCACTGCATGCTTGAGTCGTTCTTCATTGATGGTTAAATCGATTTTTGCCATGGTACCTCAATTTATTTTCTTGGTTATGGTCAGTATCTCGCGAAACTGATCTTGATTTTCCCGGGGAGCGTCCTCCCCGTTATAGACGTTAGATATCAGGTGTCAGGTGTCAGGCGTCAGGTAACAGGTTATTATATTTATTTGAGGTATACCTATCTATCACCTATATCCTATCTCCTATCTCCTATATCCTATCTCCTATATCCTATATAGATATTCTTCCAGCGCATCCATGCTCGGAGCGATGACAGGGGCCTGACCTGCTGCGATCATAGCGGAGCGGACATCCTTGAGGCCGGAGCCGGTGTTCACCACCAGTGCGTCATCCTCTTTTCCGATGATGCCCATCGCGATGGCTTTCTTCATGCCGGCAAAGGCTGCTGCACCGGCAGGTTCGGCAAAGACGCCGATCTTACCGAGTTCTGTGATGCCCTCATAAATGCTTTCATCGGGAATAGCGATATATGCGCCGTTTGTTTCCGTTGCCGCACGCACAGCCCGGACGCCATCGCGGGGAAGGTCGACGGAGATGCTGTCAGCGATGGTGGTGGCGCTGACAGGGGTGATGGTTTCGGTATGGGCTGCCCAGGCGTTGAAGATGGCTGCGGATTTTTCGGATTGGACACCGAAGATGCGCGGCATGACCGGCAGCCAGCCCAGCTCTTGCAGGTCTTTGAAGCCCTTATGGATTCCGGATATGATGTTGCCGTCACCCACTGAGACGAAAATGTTCAGCGGTTTTTCGGATTTTCGCTTGCTGAGGATCTGTTCCCAGATCTCAAAAGCTGCGGTCTTTTTGCCCTCGGCGGTGAAGGCATTATACCCGGTGTTGCGGCAGTACCAGCCGTATTTATCGCAAGCCTCAACAGAAAGGTCAAAGGCTGAATCGTAATTGCCGTCCACCAGGATCACCTGTGCACCGAACACCAGCAGCTGGGCGATTTTTGCCTGAGGGGCGGTTTTCGGTGCGAAAATAATGGCTTTCCATTGGCTGGCGGCCGCCATCCCGGCCAGAGCAGCTCCGGCATTTCCGGTGGATGCGGTGCAGATGGTTTCCGCACCGATTTCTTTTGCACGGGCAATCAGGATGGAGCTTGCACGGTCTTTGAAAGATGCAGTAGGATTGCGCCCTTCATCTTTGATCCACAGGCTGCCGACACCGACCTTTAGTGCGAGTTTTTCAGACTTATAGACCGGCGTGAAGCCCGCTGAATGCAGTGCAGTGCCTTCAAAACCGGGGTCTTCCACCGGCAGCAGCGGCAGGTAACGCCATAGAGATTTTTCTTTCGAGGAGAAGATATCTTCCGGTGTTACGGTTTTTTTGATGTATTCATAATCCGGGATGACGTTCAGATTCCCGCCGCAGGTGTCACAAGTATAGCCTTTATAATCCCTGCCGAGTGTTTTACCGCAGACTGAGCATTGATAACCGACAAAGCTTCCCATGAATTTCTCCTTCAAAACAGCGCTGTTTGACAAACCTGTTCATATTAAAGATACGATTCAAATACTGAACCCTCTGTAACTATTATACATAAAAACGGATTTAATTGTCTGACAAATGTCAGTGACGTTATTAACTATTTAATGAAACCTATAAAAACTATTATGCGGGGGTATGGGTTGTTATCAGCGGCAGTTGTGTTTGCTGTAAAACTGTTCCATTTCAGGAGTGGTGTCTGAATTGTGGTTTTTCCAGAATTCGCACAGGTAATTCCAGTCACTGCTGCCGATCCGGTTTTCGTCGAGCATGGTTTCTGCGCTTTCATAATCCGCGGATTGCAGGAATGCCAGCACGAGAGGCGCCAAATCTGATGCATAGGTGGGATGGAGATCCATCTTCAGAGCCTCTGCGGCAAATTCATAAGCGGCATCGGTTTGACCTGACTGTTGGGCCAGTGTGGTCTTTTGGAAATACCAGCAGTAGTTATGCGCTCCTTCCTCGCCAATGGGAGCCGGCGGGACAGCCGGTGTTTCCGGATCGATTTGAATCAGTCCCGGATCGGAGAGCTTTGCGATATGGATCAGACTTTCCGGCAGAGCCGGATAACCGATATTGGATTCATCAATGATCTGCAGACAGCCGTTTTTGCGGTAGAAAATTCCCAGCGTTTTTCCCGTATTGGAAGAAAAGGAATGAGAACGGTAGGTGTGTTCCACGGGGGCAGGAGTGTCAGGATCTGCATAGAAAAAGTCTTCCCGCAGGTCCAGGTCAAAATATTTGTAGTGATAATTCAGGCCCCGTGCATCGGGAGCATACTGCCAATTGACAACCGGCGAGAGGTCGTTGTCGCTGGTGCGGTCCAGCGGAAAAGCTTCTGTGGCCAAAATCGTCCCTTCCTCCAGCCCCGGTACCCGCCAGGCCAGCTGCCAGAAATAATCATTCATCTTTTCCGCTTCTTTGATGTAGATCTGTGTATTCTGCACATGAAACAGGACGGAAAGTGATGTTACGAGAGCGGCTGCAGCACAGAAAGAGGCTGGTTTGAGAATGAGATTCAGCAGGACCGCGATGATGATCGCTGCACCGGCTGAAAAGGAGAGTGCAGAGCGATCCCAGGGGAAATCAACGGAGACATCCAGAAAGGTTCCCCAGTAGGGGATACCGGATAAAAGCAGCAGGATGGTTCCGAACAGGAGCATGCGGAGATTTGTATTGGTATCCGAGCTGTGAGATGAGCGGAAGAGCACCAGGAACACAGCAGCGGTGACGCTCAGGAGGATCGCTGCCGCTGCTATGATGCTGATATCTGCGGGTCTTGTAAAAATCAGGCGATAAGCGCGGAAAAGCACGGTGGAAAGGTCCTGTATCACCTTGATGTACAATTGACGGAGACCGCTGACAGGGTTTTCCTTCAGGGCAATGAGCAGTTTCGGCGCATAACTGGTGAAAGAAAAAATGAAAATACGCCAGATGAAGTAGAAGACTGTCAGGCAAATAAAAGGGATCAGGTATATTGATGTTTTTTTCAGGAGAGAAATTTTCTGTGTATTGTCTGAATTTTGCTGCAGGGTGAAATAAAGGATCAAAGGACGCACAAGTTCCAGCCCGATGAAATATTCACAGGTGAAGATTGCCAGTCCGCCGGTCAGGAGACTCAGTATCAGCAATGGAACGGACTTTTTTGTCGGCAGGGTGCTCCCTGTCTGCATCAGCCACAGGGAAAACAGAACCAGCACCAGACTTGCGAAATGCATGACGAATTCAACTGCGATAGGCTGCTGCTGAAATCCGGGATAAACGGCAAAGAGCAGTGCTGCTGCGTCGACAGATCGGTGTTTTCCGAATGCTTTGGTCAAAACCTGCCGGAACAGGTAAACTGTCAGCCAGCGCAGCAGGAGCAAAAACAGGTGATAGGCAAGCGGGGTTTCGCCGAAAAGGAATGTGGTAAGCAGGTAAACCCAGGCGGAATGAGGGCGGTCTGTCCGCTGGAACAGGTCAAAGCTGCCGGGACCGGCGATGTGATAATTATAGATATAGATCCAGTCATCGCCGTAAAAGCTTAATTGGGAGACCCCAATGCTATAAGCAAGCACTACGACCAGAATGGATAAAATCAAAAATGAAATATGAGAATTGAAAAATGATTTGCTTTTATTCATTACTTGTTCCGAATTCAACTCTCAACTTTCAACTTTCTCTACTAATTCCCGATTTTCCGGATCACATGGAACTTGAAAAATCCGGGGGCGAAATAGCTTTCGGAATAATCGATGACTTTACCGGATTGTTCGATCAGATAAGCTTCAAATTTCTGGATCACATCTCCGCGCTGAAGCTGTATTTTTTTTGCCAGGTCGCTGGTGGCGGGACAGGCGCTGATATAGGTTTTGGAATGGGACAGCTGGTATGTTCCGCGTTTGATGATCAAGTCCAAAACCGACCCGGTAAAGCCGTTGATGAGGTCATCTTCGGAAAGAATATTTTCAGGGAGGATGTCGATCAGATAGGCAACCGGGTGCTCAGAGACCCAGATCACGCGGGAAATCTTCACGATCTGCGCTTTTTCGCTGATCCCGAGTTTGCCGGCATATTCCGTTCCTGCGGTGGAGCGGTTGATGCCGAGATACCCCATTTTGACATCCATACCCAGCCTTGTTGCCTGAGTTTCGATGGATTCCAGGATTTCCAGCCCGGATTCGATGTTCTGTTTTTGGTCAAGGACGAAAGTGCCGACGCCCTGTCTGCGCCGGATCAGCCCCTGACTCTCAAAACTGCGCATAGCTTCACGCAGCGTTGCTCGTGATACACCCAGTGAGGCAGCAAGCTCCGGTTCTGACTGCAGTTTTTGTCCTGCGGGGGTGGATTCAATGATTTCAGCCAGCTGCGTATGCAGTTTTTGAAACAGCGATAAATTCTCATTAGAATTCGCATAGTCTGACATACTTCCTCCGTAAGGACTGCTTTTTTTGACCGGCTGCGCTTTCCGAAAGCAGTATAAGTGAAAGGGCAGGAATGATTGCGATCTCAGCGATATTCAATCGCGTGAAGGGTGTTTGCCATCAGCATTGCAATCGTCATAGGTCCAACGCCTCCCGGGACGGGAGAAATAGCTCTGGCACGCTGCACAGCGGCTTCGAAATCCACATCTCCGACGAGTCTGTATCCCCGTGGGGCGCTTGCATCTGCTATGTGGTTGATTCCAACATCGATGATGATGGCGCCGGGCTTTACCCAATCCCCACGGACCAGGCAGGGAGAACCGGCTGCGGCCACGATGATATCAGATTCTCTGCAGATCTCGTCAATGTGCTTTGTATAGCTGTGACAGATGGTGGGCGTGGCGTTGCAGCGGCTCAGCATCATGGCTGTTGGCATCCCGACAATTGAGGAACGGCCTATCACCGCTGCATTCATTCCGCTGATATCCGGGCAGACGCTTTGGATCATGCGGATGACTCCGGATGGTGTGCAGGGATAAAAAAGCGGTTCACTGTGTTTTCTGGACAACAGACCTGCATTGTATGGATGTAAGCCGTCCACATCCTTTTTAGGTGAGATGGCATGCAGAATGTTGTCTTCTGGCAGATGTTCCGGCAGCGGCAGCTGCACCAAGATGCCCTGAACGTCCGGATTTTCATTTAATGAATGTACCAGGTCTTCAAGTTCCTGCTGGCTGCAGTTTTCTTCCAGTTCATAAGAGAAGGAACGTATTCCCAAAGCTGCAGTTGTCTTGATTTTGCTGGAAACGTAAGTTCTGGACGCGGGATTATTCCCAACCAGGATCGTTGCAAGACCGGGAATCGGTAGTCCTTTTTCTTCCCGTTCCGTAATGGCAGCCTTGATATCATTTTTTATCGATTCCGCCAGTTTTTTCCCGTCAATGATTTCGGCACTCATTATTTTCCTTTTTCAATCAAAAATTAAAGATTTCCAAATTGCCCAGTTCGGGGCAGGTGTCACCTCGACCACCGGATAGGGTGTCGGAGTGGGAGTGTTATATTCGCCGGGCAGCGGAATGATGACGTGATCGTCTTCCTTCCTCATCAGGCCCTGCTGTCGTGCCCATTCTTCGACTGCTGTATCTGATTTCGCATAATCGATACGGTCGTTCACGGTATCGAGGGTAGACTGAAGATTTGTGACATCCGCTTGCAGAGTCGCTTCCTGATTCTCCAAAAAGCTCAGTGTACTCAGTCGGGTGTTCAGGTCGATTACCAGATAAACGGCTATTAAAATCAGCACGAAGATATAAAAATGTCGTTTGATGATCTTCAATATGCCCATACAATAAATATACCAGATATTTCCAATTTTGGGGTAATAAAAAAGACCCTGATTAAGGGTCTTTTTTGTGCCGAAGGAGGGATTTGAACCCTCATGGGAGTACTCCCACTACGCCCTGAACGTAGCGCGTCTGCCAGTTCCGCCACTTCGGCGTTTCAACAATAATCATTATACGTCGTTTCTAATATGTGTCAAGAGAATTTATAAAAATCAAAAAAATTGGTGACACCTGTTTCACTTATGCGGCTTCCCGCTCTTCAGATAAGCATCAATGGCTTCGATGATTTCCGGTGACTTGTATTCGAAGTCTTCATCATTGATGATGGTAAAGGAGAAATTATCCGCGAGCGTTTCTTCCGGGTCGATCACATATCCGGTGTTCATGCCGAAGACATTCCAGAAATTGGCAGCCTCTTCGGATGTGTACATCACGGAAAGATCATCCACAGGGACGAGTCCGGTCACCATGTTGTCAAAGAAATTGTCTCCTGGCTGTTCGAAAGGTTTCGGGTTGGTGAAGATCACGGCGCAGTCTTTCATCTCGCCATTGATCTCAAAAGCCGCGTAGGAATTGTGATGACCGACGTCCGGGTTGGAGATGATGAGAGCATCTACCTCCGGGGCGAAATCATAATCCTCATCCACAACGGTGAAGCCCAAGATGCCGTACATATCTGCGCGGAAATCCGGATAGTTGCGGGTTAGGCAGTGGAATAACTCGTGAGCGACAATTTCCTGAAAATAAGACTGAAACGCGGGTTCATCCATCAGGCCGTATTGCATAAGGTTTTCCCCCATGTAGATTTGCGTCCCGTGCGTATAGGCCCCCGCGTCACATTCCTCGTGCATGGTGGTCTTGGCAAAAACGATGCCATCGGTAGCCGGCAGTGCGTATCCCCGCTCTTCACAGACTTTCTCAATCGTCTGCATGGCGCGGTCGATAGCCGACTTTTCTTCATCAGTCCAGTCCAAGGTTTGCTCTGTCGCGAACGTTTCTAACTCTTCAAGTGTGGCATCCAGTTTCTGCATACGGAAGTTCAGATCGTTCTGGGTGAGATTTTCATAATAAGCACGGTTTGAAAGCAGCAGCCGTGCCGCCTCTTCTGCATCGGCAAAACGATAGCTGAAAACACTGTCCTCTGCGCCGCAATCCGCTGCTGTCAGCAGCAAAATCAGACAAAAAAAGACCAACATTTTTTTCATAAGAGTTTTTCCTCCATTTTGGGGTACGCAGGGAACAGACCTGAGAGTACCTCCATAAACTGCTATTCTCTGAAACCTGACATTTGAGGCCCAAAAATGGCCCTGTCTTTAGTTTACCATGATTTGGTTGGTTTTGGCGCTGATATTGCACTTTTAATAATAGTGATATGAATCACATAGAACAGAGAATCCCTTCTGATTTTTACTTAAAAAAGGAGTGAGATGATGTTGAATTTCCCGAAACATGCTGGAATGCTATTAGCAATTATTCTTATTTTACTAAAAATATCAGTCTTATCCGTCTGCGGACAGGACCGGATAGAATATCAGTCCAAATGGGTCGAAAATGAATTGAACCTTCATGATCATGTCGAAGAGCTTAGCTCCATCGGCAAGATCCATAATATGGGCTTTACTGGTAAGGGAACGACTATCGCCATAATCAGCACTGGGCTCGACAAGAATCACGAGCAGTACAAAGGCAGAGTGATCGCAGAGAACTGCTTCAACAGCGGGAAGAAATGTGTCCCGACTGATAAATGTGACATCTGCCGTGAGGATGATAAGAAATGCTTCATCCTCTGTTATGTCTGTGAAGAACATTTCGTCTGTGAGAACGGCGGAAATTCATCCAACCCTGTCAATGCCCGGAAAAAGGATTCTTTCAACAGGGGTTCCCATCTTGCGGGGATCGCCGCTGGAGCATACGGGATCGCACCCAGAGCCAACATTATCTCAGTCAACATTCAATCTGAATACAGTAACGATCCGAATCTGTTCACGGAAGAGAATCCGGAGGGATACGCTGTATCCATGAAAAAAGAAGACCTGAAGAAAGCGCTGGAATGGCTGCTGGATCTTCAGAAAGAATTGAAAAATGCAGGGAAAACTCCGATCTCCGTCGTCGTGATAGATTTCAGCAGTGATGAATATGATTTTCAATGTGAGTATTATGACGGATGTGAAGATTTCTACGATATTTTTGAAATGATGATAAGCGCGGGAATGATCCCCGTGGCAGGAACAGGGGATCACTATAGGAATCACAGCATCTCTTTCCCGGCTTGCTTTTCAAACGTGATTGCAGTCGGGGCTCTCCCTGATATGAGCAAGCCCTTGATCGCAGCTTACTCCGATCATCACGATATGGTCGATATCCTCGCTCCCGGAACAAACATTTATTCCGCAAATCTGGTCAACACCTGGGAAGGTAATTATTCCTGTGATGTGGACTGTTATGGCGAAATGGGCGGTACGTCTGAGGCAGCTTCGGTCATTGGCGGCGCGCTGGCTTTGCTCAATGAGGCTTTTCCGGAAAAAACCTTTGATGAATATAAATCCTTGCTGCAGGAGATGTCCACGAAATCTGTTGACCGGCGGAATTCCAACACCCATGATAATTTGACGAATGATGACGGGACGGGAACACAATTCGAATTTGGTAAACCGATCCTGGATTTTTCTGATTTTACAACGTATTATAAAAATGTTGCCGGTGATGCTGATAAAAATCCATTCAACAGGATGGAAGCTTTCTTCTCATTGTCTGAATTGCCGAAGACAGGATTTTCTGCGATTGATCCGCAAACAATTCAGGCTAAACCGCTGAATGTCCGGTACACTCCGGCAAGCCTGACGATCCAGATACCGTCACTTTCAATAGAATCAGAACTCCTCCTGGTTCCGGAGATCAGCGGAGAATTCCCGGTGGAATGGCTGGGAGGCTCCATCGGCATGCTGGAAGGAAGTGCTTTGCCGGGACAGGGGATCATGGTCCTTACCGCTCACAACCATCTCAACAACACCGAAAACGGCCCGTTTGTTGCTTTAGGTACATTGAATGAGAAAGACCATATCTTTTTGACGGATAGTTATAACAATCTGTATCCGTATAAGATATCAGGTAATTATAAGATCAACGCTGACGGTTTTGCTTCGATTGCCGGTGATTTGCGTGAAAATACCTTAGTGCTGATCACCTGTGAAGATGAAGCTGCTTCCGGCGGTTACCTGCATCGGAGGGTGATCTTCGCCGATCCATTGTAAATTACCATGAAATGGCAGGCTTCAGAAACACAGGCGAATTACAGGATTGTCCAATCATTGATTTCTTGTATAAAAAAACCGGGGAAGAAATTCCCCGGTCTTTTTATACAGAATCAAATTTTATTCGGTAGGCAGGTTGGAAATTACTGCCTGCTGGCCGTCGACGATCTCGTCACCCTGGATAAAGCGTCCGGGAACGAAACCGGTACCGGCGGGGATCAGCTTACCGATAATGACGTTTTCCTTCAGACCGTAGAGCGGGTCTTTCAAACCACCGATGGCTGCGCTGGCCAGCACCTTGATGGTGTGCTGGAAGGAGGATGCTGACA
>CAYWGX010000091.1:0-10225 GCA_964457635.1 uncultured Leptolinea sp. | reverse complement strand
CCTTCCGCTCCAACGCGGAGAGCCTGGACATGTACTTCCTGCACATGTTCCCGACGAAATGGATCTGGTCCAACCTGACAGATATCATCCACCGGGGTGTGCCGCGCTTCCTGCTGAACTCCCTGTTTATCGCGGGCGGAGCCACCGCACTGGCCATGCTCTGCGGCATCCCGGCAGCCTATGCCCTGGCACGCATGAATTTCAGGGGGAAAAAGGTCTTCCTGGGCTATGTCATCATGAGCCAGATGTTTTCCCCGGTGGTGCTGCTGATCGGCATTTCCCAGCTCATGACCACCCTGCATCTCAACAACACCCTCTGGGGACTGATGCTCATCAACGCAGCCTTCAACCAGGCCTTCGCCATCTGGCTGCTGCGCGGGACCTTCGTCTCCATCTCACCGGAGATGGAACAGGCCGCTCTCATCGATGGCTGCGGCACCATCGGTGCGCTGACCAAGGTGCTGATCCCCATGGCAGCCCCCGGCATCGTCACCGCGCTGATCTTCGTCTTCATCAATGCCTGGAATGAGTACACTGTCGCCACCATCCTGATCTCGACTGCGCAGTACCGTCCCATCACCGTCGGCATCACGCAGTTCTCTTCCTTCAACATGATCGAATGGCAATATATGTTCGCCGCTTCACTGCTGGCCACCATCCCGGTTGTGATCCTCTTCATGCTTATCGAAAAGCACCTCACCGCGGGCCTCACCTCCGGCGGAGTGAAGGGATAAATGAACAGGTAACAGGATCAGGGAGACAGTTGAATATCGTTTTGTGGATTTTACCTCGATCGGGTACATCTTATACTTCAGCTTGCTGTTGTTGGAAATCAAAAAATGAATTTCCATAAAAAGCACCTTGAACCTAAGCTAAAAACACCATAAAAAGCAGGGTAAGAACAGCGGTTTTATACCAGAAAAAGCACTTTCAGCAGCGCTTACCAGCTTCAACATCAATATAGGAAAAGCAATAGGAACGCATAACTCTCCTTGCTTTCTGTTCATTTCTTCGAAGCGGAATATCTTTTAACCTGAATTATTCATGAATACATATGCAGATATACACGGAATGTGTCCCTGCGCCCCTATTCGGGTCACATTTTGACCGGCTCAAAAAAATCAGAATACGAGAACGATCCTCTGTACCCACCGGGGAATTCTGAATTTGGAAAGAGCACCTGCAAAGAGAATTCAAATGTCATATCCAAAGGGTTTAAAGGCTGATTTTAGTTATAATTCGTACCTTGATTAATAAGCGTTTAATTAATGCTTTGAAGTTACAGAAGGATGATTATGAGTGAAAATTTACGCAAACTTGTCGGAGAACTTACCAAAGCTTTCATCACACATCGCAAATGTTTTCTCCAGCAAAGCCAGAAGCACGGCCTCTATGTGGGACAGCCGCAGGTCCTGAGCTATGTCCGCGACCATCAGGGCTGCACCCAGAATGAAATCGCCGCCCACCTTGGCGTCTCAGCCGCCTCCATCGCCTTTTCCACCAAACGGCTACAAAACGCCGGCTTGCTGCAGAAGCAGGTCAACAACCTGAACATGCGCTGCAACAAGCTGTATGTCACACCGGAGGGGGAAGAGGTCCTCAATGCATTCCGTGAAAGCCACGACAAAATGAATAAAGCCATGTTCAAAGGCTTCAGCGAAGCGGAACTGGAACAAATCGAAGAAAACGCGAAGCGGGTCTATGCCAATCTGGAGGAATTCATGAAGGAGGAACAGGACGCTTGAAAAACCTGAGACGCATCCTCGGCTATTTGGGCCAATATAAAAAATACGCCATTCTCGCTCCGCTCACCGTCGCCATCGAAGTGCTGCTGGAGATCTGGATTCCCTACCTGATGGCAGACATCATCGACGTCGGCATCGCCAACAAAGACTCCGCCTATGTCCTCAAGATCGGCGGACTGATGGTGCTGGTGGCAGTCATCTCCCTGTTTTTCGGAGCCGGTTCCGGCCGCTTTGCCGCACTGGCCTCCACCGGGCTGGTCCGCAACCTGCGCAAAGCCCTCTTCGACAAGATCCAGGACTTCTCCTTCGCCAACACCGATCACTTCAGCACACCCTCCCTCATCACCCGCATGACCACGGACCTGAACTTCGTGCAGAACTCCGTGATGATGATGGTCCGCATGCTCATCCGCGGCCCGCTGATGATGATCGCAGCTACCTTCATGACCTTCCGCATCAACGCGGAGCTGGCCGTGATCTACCTGATCGCCGTGCCCTTCCTGGCCGGCATCATCCTGACGCTTTCCGTCAAGGCACACAAATATTTCAAGGCCATGTTTGAAAAATATGACGTGCTGAACCGCTCGATCCAGGAAAACCTGATCGGTATCCGCGTGGTCAAATCCTTCGTGCGCCGCGATCATGAAAACCAAAAGTTCATCAAATCAGCCTCCGACGTGATGGACATGGCCCTGCATGCCGAGCGCATCATCACCCTGAACGGCCCCTTCATGATGCTCACCGTCAACGCCTGCATCATCGCCCTCCTGTGGTTCGGCGGCAAGCGCATCATCGTCGGCAGCATGCAGGCCGGGGAACTCATCAGCTTCATTAACTACACGAACCAAATCCTCATCCAGCTGATGATGATCTCCATGGTGCTCATCACCATGGTCATCTCCCGGGAATCCATCCGCCGCATCCTCGAAGTCCTGGACGAAAAATTGGACCTCAGCGACGCTGGTGCTGACCCGCAGCTGCTCCCCTCCGACGGTGAAGTGCACTTTGACCATGTCTCCTTCAACTACAGTTCCCGCAAAGACGAGAGCGACACCACCCTCACCGACATCGATTTGAACATCCCCTCCGGCTCCATGATCGGCGTCATCGGCGGCACCGGCTCCGGCAAATCCACCTTCGTCCAGCTCATCCCCCGCCTTTACGACGTGACCAAAGGCTCCGTTCAGGTCGGAGGACACGACGTGCGGGACTACACCCTGACAAACATCCGGGATGCGGTGGCTATCGTGCTGCAGAAAAACGTGCTCTTTTCCGGCACCATCAAAGAAAACCTGAAATGGGGCAATGAAAACGCCACGGATGAGGAGATCATCGCCGCCTGCAAGGCCGCACAGGCCCACGACTTCATCATGGCCTTCCCCGAGGGTTACGATACCGAGCTGACCCAGGGCGGCACCAACGTCTCCGGCGGGCAGAAACAGCGTCTCTGCATCGCCCGCGCCCTGCTCAAGAACCCGAAGGTCATGATCCTCGACGACTCCACCAGTGCCGTGGACACCGCGACGGAAGCCGCCATCCGCGGAGCGCTGCGGGACCGCTATAAAAATATCACCACCATCATCATCGCCCAGCGCATCAGCTCCGTGAAGGATGCCGACAGGATCATCGTTCTGGATGAAGGCCGGGTCAACGGCTTCGGCACCCACGAGGAGCTGATTAAGAGCAATCACATCTACCGCGAGGTCTACGAATCCCAGCAGAAAGGAGCGGAATAATGGCTGACAAGAAACACTATCAACAATCCGAAGGCGCCCGTCCCGGACGGGGCCGCCGCATCGAGAAACCGCAGAACGTCGGAAAGACCCTGACCCGCATCCTCTCCTACCTGCTCCACTACAAAGCCCGCCTCATCACCGCGGCAGTCTGTATGGTGCTGGCAGCGGTCTGTACCGTCGCGGGGACCTATTTTCTGCGCCCGGCACTGAACGACTTCATCGTCCCGCTCATCGGACAGCAGAACCCGGACCTCAGCGGCTTTATCCGCATCCTCTGCATCATGGCCGCCTTCTACATCACCGGCGCCATCGCCAACTTCACCCTGCAGCGCATGATGATCGCCATCACCAACGGCACCCTGCGCCGGGTGCGCATCGAGATGTTCACCCACATGCAGGACCTGCCACTGCGTTACTTCGACTCCCGCACGCACGGCTCTATCATGAGCACCTACACGAATGACACCGACACGCTGCGAGAAATGATCTCGCAGTCCGTCCCGCAGATGGTCAACTCCGTCATTTCGGTGGTTTCCATCTTTATCATGATGCTGGTGCTCAGCTGGCAGATGACCATCATCGTGGTCCTCTGGATCTTCGCTATGCTCAAGGTCATCCGCGTGGTGGGCGGCAACAGTTCCAAATTCTTCATCCGCCAGCAGCAGGAGCTCTCCACCACCAACGGTTATATCGAAGAGATGATCGAAGGCTCCAAGGTTATCAAGGTCTTCAACCATGAACCCACCGTCAAGAGTGATTTCGATGAACTGAACGGTGACCTCTTCCATGCCGCCAGCAACGCCCATACCTTCGCCAACATTCTCTTCCCCATCACCGGCAACCTTTCCTATGCGGTCTATGCCATTCTTTCGGTCGCGGGCGCCTTTCTGGCCATCAACGGGCTCACCGATATCGGTACCATCGGGACGTTTTTGCAGTATTCCCGCAACTTCTCTCAGCCCATCACCCAGATGTCCCAGCAGATCAACTCCGTGCTGACCGCGCTCGCCGGGGCGGAGCGCATCTTCCGCCTGCTGGATGAACCGGTGGAAGTCGATGACGGCAAGGTGACCCTGGTCCGCTGCCGAGTGGCTGAGGACGGAACGATCACAGAATGCGCGGAACGCACCGGCCGCTGGGCCTGGAAGGTCCCGCAGTCCGACGGCTCTGTGAGCTATACCGAGCTGCGCGGGGACGTGCGCTTCCATGACGTGACCTTCGGCTACAATGAGGACAAGGTGGTTCTGCACAACATCAACCTCTATGCCAAACCCGGACAAAAGATCGCCTTCGTCGGCTCCACCGGCGCCGGCAAGACCACCATCACCAACCTCATCAACCGCTTCTACGATGTCCAGGAGGGTGAGATCACCTATGACGGGCTGAACGTCAAGGATATCAAAAAAGACGACCTGCGCCGTTCCCTCGGCATGGTACTGCAGGATACGCACCTCTTCACCGGTACCGTCGAGGAGAACATCCGCTACGGGAACCTGGAAGCCAGCCACGAGGACGTGCTGCGGGCTGCCAAACTGGCCAACGCCGATTTCTTCATCCGCCACCTGCCGCAGGGCTATGACACGGTTCTGACCGCGGACGGGGCCAACCTCTCCCAGGGACAGCGCCAGCTGCTGGCTATTGCCCGGGCAGCCGTCGCCGACCCGCCGGTGCTGATCCTGGATGAGGCCACCTCCTCCATCGACACCCGCACCGAAGCCCTGATCGAAAAGGGCATGGACGGACTGATGGCCGGCCGCACTGTTTTCGTCATCGCCCACCGTTTGTCCACGGTCCGCAACTCCAACGCCATCATGGTGCTGGAAAAAGGCGACATCATCGAACGCGGCGACCACAACAGCCTCCTCGAACAAAAAGGCCGCTACTACCAGCTCTACACCGGGATGTTTGAACTGTCATAAGGGTGAAGGGTGAAAGGCTTCGTATGAGGGTGAAAGTTGAAAGTTGAAAGTTGAAATTATTATGATAAAAGACCTCTTTACCAAATATAAAAGCCTGATCATGTACGCGGTGTTCGGCGGGCTCACCACCGTCGTCAACATGGGCACATATTACCTGTCTTACAACATACTGCACATCTCCAACGTCCCGTCGACAATCATCGCCTGGGTGCTGGCCGTCGCCTTCGCCTTTGTGACCAACAAACTGTGGGTCTTCGACAGTCCTTCCTTTGATGCGCAGACCCTCAAGCACGAGATCCCAACCTTCTTCGGTGCAAGACTCGCTACCGGCGTACTGGACGTGGTCATCATGTACCTTGCCGTGGATGTGGCTCACCTGAATCCCACCTTCTGGAAGCTGGTCAGCAACGTCCTCGTCATCATCATCAACTATGTCGCCAGCAAACTGGTAATTTTCAAAAAAAAATAAATCAGAACTCAGACTTTGAAATTATGCATACATAATTTCAAAGTCTGAGTTCTATTATTTTAAAATTTTTCTAATTTTATTATTTCTCCTTGACAATTCAATATTTTCGTAATATTATTTTAGAAAATATTGAATATTTATAAAACAAAAGGAGAAAGAGCTATGACGCATGTAATTATTGTTCTGGATGCCGACACCTGCATTCAAAAAGACTACACCAAAACCGCTGACGAATTGTACCGTGAAATAGAACTCGGCACCTTCCACAGTCCCACACCGCTCAAAGACCCCATCGCCGTCCGTCTGCAGAACTATCTGCTGGTCGCCGAAAGAGAGATCCCGTCCATGCTTTCCAAAAGACAGCGGGACATTCTGAACATGCTTTCCATGGGAGCCAGTGAATCCGAAATGGCATACGCCCTGCAGCTCTCCTTCAGCGGCATCCGCCACCATATCAACGCCCTCAAGAAAAAATTTGAAGTAAGCACCCGGGAAGAACTCATCGCCATTTATTGCCGCTCATATAAATAAAATGTACTATAATTATCTGCATTGGAGTATATGAATGCAGACCTCGGACGTGACTCTCGTGATCCCCGCTTATAATGAAGAAGAAGCGCTCCGGCAGTTCCTGCCGGAGCTTCTCGGTTTCTGCGAAAAACAGAACATGCAGCTCGTCATCGTGGATGACTGCTCCCGTGACGCTACCGGCGCCATGCTGGATGAAGCCGCCGCCGCTCATGATTTTCTGCATGTGTGCCACCACAAAGTCAACCGCGGCTATGGCGGCGCCCTGATCTCCGGACTCAAACTTTCTCAAACCCGCTTTTCCGTCACCATGGATGCCGACGGGCAGCACCGTTTGGAGGACGTGGCAAATCTGCTGGAAAAACAGCAGCAGACCGATGCCGACCTGGTGGTCGGCACCCGTGCAAACGACTCCGGCGGTGGTTCCGGTCTCTATCGGGCACTCGGGAAAAAACTCATCCGCTTCACCGCCGGCAGACTGGTGGACAACCTGCCCATCAGCGATCTCAACAGCGGCATGAAACTCTATGACACCGAACTGGCACAGCGCTACCTGCGCCTCTGTCCGGACGGCATGGCATTCTCTGAAGTGCTGCCGCTCATCTTCATCCAGCAGAAGCATCTCGTCACCGAAGCGCCCATCACCGTTGCACCCCGGCTCAGCGGCAAAAGCACCATTAACACGATGACGGCCCTCGACACTCTGCTGCAGATCATCAACATCGTGATGGTTTTCAACCCCATGCGTATCTTCCTGCCCACAGGCGGGATCCTGATCCTGCTGGGGATCCTTTGGGCAATTCCCTTCCTGGTCCGCGGGTCCGGCCTGAGCTCCGTTTCCATGATGGCCATGACCGCCGGCCTTCTGCTCATCATGATGGGGCTTCTTGCCGAGCAGCTGGCACAGATAAGGAAAAAAGACCTTTAAAATAAATCAGAAATCAGAAATAAGAAATCAGAAATGAAGAATCGGCACATTTTGTTTTGGATACCTATGATTTACAACGGCTTCTGCCTGCTGATCTCACTGGTGGTCGGCATCACCTTCCTCATCGGCAGCCAGATGCCGGTCACCGCAGAAGTTCAGCTTCCCGATATCATCATCATTTGTTTCTCCATCTTTGACCTCCTGATGATGATCAGTCCGCTGATGCTGGTGGTGATGGTCATCATCTCCATCTTCAACCTCATCCGCGAAAACAGCAAAACCAGACGTTTCCTGCCGCTGGTCTTCACCACCATCATGCAGGGTCTTCTCAGTGCGCTCTGCGTTTCAGCTCTCACCCGGCCGGTAGCCTGATCCCATCACATGAAGCGAACCATCATCTCCTACATCAAATATGCCGGCGCCGGGCTGATCGCCTCCCTTGCCGACAACCTCACCTATTTCATTCTCAACCATGCGGGGATCGCAGACACCTGGGCGCTGGTCGCCGCCCGCATCGTTTCCCTCATCGTCAATTTCTTTCTGCTCAAAACTGCCGTCTTTCAGCATGGCAAACGCAGCGACTCCTTCCTGCGCTATGTGCTGCTGGTGGTCTTTTCCACCACCGTCATCTACTTTCTGATGCAGTGGCTGGAGCCTCTGCTGCCGAACCTGGACCCGGTCTTCATCAAGATGGGGCTCGAATTCATCATGAACTTCTTCAATTATGCCGTCTCGCGCTTTTTCGTGTTTGACGACAGAAAGGCGGGCCAGAGCCATGAAGCGTGAACAGCTCAGCGACGATGAACTGCGCGAGCTGCTGATGCAGCGCAAGATCCGCAGCCGGGAAGCTCGTGTCTCCGCCTACCGCGCTTCCGGCAGGGTGGTTGATGCGGAAAACGCACCCATCAACGAAGACCTTATCTACAACACCGAGACCCAGCGCATCGAACGGGTCTCCGGCGGCAGGACCATCCGGCGCATTGACATCTTCCTGCTCATCGTCGAGATCCTGGCCGTCATCGCCGTGGTCATCCTCATCGGACGGGGATCGAGCATCCTGCAGACCCTCAATGAGGAGGCTTCCCGGGCCTTCAGCGTACCCACCGTGACGCCCACCGCACTGATCCAGGCCGTGGTCCTCCCCGGCGGGCACACTGCACCGGACGCTGTCGGAAATGCGATCTTCAACGAAAGCGAAATTCCCGAACATCTGCGCGGACTGGTCAGCGTACGTTCTACTCCCGTCGTTCCCATCGACAGTGACTCCGGACGCATCATCCGCATCGGCATCCCCGCCATCAATGTGGATGCCCCGGTTGTCCAGGGAGATGACTGGGAAGCACTCAAAACCGGCGTCGGACTCAACGCAGAGTCCGGTCTTCCCGGGAAACCCGGCAACGTGATCCTTTCCGGTCACAATGACATCTACGGGCAGGTCTTCCGGGAGCTGGACCGCCTCACCACCGGAGATGAGATACTGCTCCTGACCGAAAAAAACGCTTATACTTATACAGTTACCGGAACGCAGATCGTGCAGCCCTCCCAGGTTGAGGTGATGCGCCAAACCGGGGACAGCACCCTGACCCTGATCTCCTGCTATCCCTACCTGGTGGACACCCAGCGCATCGTCGTCTCCGCAGCGCTTAAGAAATAAGAAATAAGAAATAAGAAATAAGAATGAAGAAGTAAAATGACGCGCTGGTTCATTCCCAATCCCGCTTCAGTTTCTCCCGGTGTGCTGGCAGCACAGGTCACACCTCCCGGTGTCGGCACCCTGCTGCAGCCGGCTGTCCTTTCGGACCGCATGCACGAGTTCTTTTTCCCGAGTTCAGAAAAACCGGTCTTCTTCAGCTGCACCCGCGAAGGACTGCTGCAGATGTCTTTGGAATGGTTCTCAGACCGGAACATTCTCCTGATCATCAACGGTCCCATGTCTCAGGAATGGTGGGACATTGCCGATGACTGTCACAGTCAAATCACCCTGTTCGACACAGCCTATAACAGCGATATCGACATCAAAGCGCTCAGGCCCGCGCTGCAAAAGGACAAATATGACGTGCTGATGTTTGTGGAAACAGATGTCTACACCGGGACCAGTCTGAACGCGGCCGCCATCTGCGAAGAATTCCGCACGCAAAATCCGGAGGGTTTTATTGTCATTGATATCAGCGGCTGCATCTTCTGCGGCTTCGATGAAACGCTTGCAAATCTTGCCGACATCTGCCTCTGCGGGTCGGAGATGGCAATGGGACTCCCGCCCGGTCTGGGAATGGCTGTTCCCAACACCCGCGCCCATACGCGGCTGCTGGCCCACAACGTGATGAACGGACGCTACTTCAACTATCCCCGCAAGACGGTCAGCCGCAGCCTGTCCGCCCTGGATGCCCCGGCTTATCCTCTTTTCAGTGCCCTCAATGAACAGATCGATGCCATCCTCACCGAAGGGATCAATGCCCGGGTCGAGCGAATGCAGAATGTTCACGGCTGGATCAATAACTGGATCAGCGGACGGGGATTTCAGGTGCTGGCCCCGGCCGAGTCCCGGGCCCTGAACTGCACCACCATCGAACTTGCCGGAGAGCTCAGCGCTCAGGAGATCGCGGATCACGCCGCCCAATACGGGATCTTTCTCACTCCCGGGATCGGACAGATGTCCAAAAACTCCCTGATCATTTATCACGGCAATGACACAAAGACCGAAGATGCCGGTGCCCTGATCCGGGTGCTGGAACGCTTCCTCAATGACTATGACACCCGCCGGCGCAATATTCCCCAATATCAGCGCCCCGTCGAGCAGAAAGTGTAACGGGAGATAAGAGATAAGAGCGCATCTGAAAACTCACCCGGGGGGGTATGGGGGCTGCATCGCCCCCGAAAACCATGGCGCGGGAAGGTTATTT
>CAYWGX010000090.1:274-10360 GCA_964457635.1 uncultured Leptolinea sp. | reverse complement strand
GGGCCCAGGCCCGCACCGAATGGTGGAACATGCTCCAGCGCATCGGCGCCGGCGGTAATGTTGCGGATGAAGTTGCGGTGTTCGTAGCCAACGCCAACGCGGCTGCAGGAAACTAAAAACTGACTTTTCAACTCAACTCTCTTCGGGAAACCGGAGAGAGTTGAGTCATAAATGAAGAAGTAAGAATGAAGAATAAAGAAAAAAATCTTTCATTCAAGACAGTTCTTCATTCTTCATTCTTCATTCTTCATTTAGAGGGGAGGACTGTATGTTCAAACGAAAGGACGGCATGAGCCGTGCGTTAGTCAGACGGGAAACCATCGCCGGATATCTGTTCATGATACCGAGTCTGCTGTTTTTCCTCGTCTTCGTCATCTACCCGATGTTCATGTGTATTTATACCAGTTTCTTCGACTCCACGATGGGACGGTCTGAAGACATTTTCATCGGATTCAAAAACTATATTGAACTCTTTCAGGATCCGATCTTCCTTGGTGCGCTGCGGAATACACTGGTGATCGTGATCGTTTCCGTACCGATTACCTGCATTTTCTCCCTGTGGGTCGCCAGTGCGATCTATGACATGAAAGAGTGGGCATGCAGCCTTTTCCGCTGTGTCTTTTATCTCCCTGTCGTGACCGGTTCCGTCGCAGTAACGGTTGTTTGGAAATGGATGTTCAACAACTACTACGGCATCTTCAACTATGTGCTCAAAAACCTGGGCATCATCGAGAAAAACATCAACTGGCTGGGTGACCCTCAGTATGCGCTGGGATGCATCATCCTGATCCTGCTTACGACATCTGTCGGTCAGCCGATCGTGCTTTACGTTTCGGCTCTTTCCAACGTGGACCAGTCCCTGGTGGAAGCCGCTGAAGTAGACGGTGCCACCCGCAATCAGTGCTTCTGGAAAATCAAATGGCCGCAGATCATGCCGACTACGCTTTACATTCTGGTCATCACCACCATCAATTCCTTCCAGTGCTTCGCACTGATCCAGCTGTTGACTTCCGGCGGACCGAATCACAGCACGGACACGATCATGTACTATATCTACTACACGGCCTTCAAGCTCTACCGCTACGGCTACGGCAATGCCATGGGTGTGATCCTCATGATCATCATCGCACTGCTCTCCGCTGTGCAGTTCAAGTTCGCTCAGAATAAATAAAGGAGGAAAGCGATGAAAACGAAATCAAAAGGCTATCGTATCTTTTCAACGATCGTGATCGTTATTCTGGCGATCCTCTTCACATTCCCGCTTTATTGGATCATCACCGGATCCTTCAAGCCGGCAAAGGAAATCAATGCCAAATCACCGACCTGGTGGCCGAAGACCTGGACAATGAAAAACTATCAAACCTTGATGTCCAAGCAGAAGGCTCCCTTGTGGGAGATCGAAGTGCCCTTTTCCCGCTATGTCAATGAAGATGGGAAAGCCACCGTCATCTCCTCCGGGCCAACTGTCCCGGGCGCTATCCGCTGGCTGGTCAACACCGTCTTCATGGCGGTGACAGCGATGATCCTGACCTGTTTTACATCGGCATTGGCGGGGTATGCCCTGGCAAAGAAGCGCTTTATCGGGAGGAGTATTGTTTTTACCCTGATTGTCTGTGCCATGGCCCTGCCCAAGCAGGTGATCCTGATCCCGCTGCTGCGCGAGATGTCCTCGCTGAAGCTCTATAACACGATCTGGGCTGTGATTTTCCCGATCGTCGGCTGGCCTTTCGGCGTCTTTCTCATCAAACAGTTTGCGGAAGGTGTTCCCTCCGAAGTTCTGGAAGCTGCCACCATTGACGGTGCCAGTGAACTGCGGACTTTCTTCCAGATCGTCTTTCCGATGATCAAACCCGGCGTCGGTGCTCTGGCGATTTTCACCTTCATCAACTCCTGGAATGATTATTTCATGCAGCTGATCATGCTGACCTCCACCCGCAACTTGACGATCTCTCTCGGTATCGCCAAGCTGCAGGGTGAAAACGCTACCGACTTCGGGCTGATCATGGCCGGTGCGGCTGTCGCAGCCATTCCGATCATCATTGTCTTCCTGATTTTCCAGAAGTACTTCACAAAAGGGATTACAATGGGAGCCGTTAAGGGATAGGTAAAAAGTAAAAGGTAAAAGGTAAAAAGTAAAAGGTAAAAGGCAGAAAGCAGAAGGTTATTAATGATTATTGCCAAAAAGGAACATGCAAATTGCTATAAAGGGATCCATCCCCGTTTGGATAAGGCTCTGGAGCTGCTGCAGGATGATGCGTTTATTGCTTCTGTAGGAACGGAAAAGGTATTCATTGAATGGGATGCGCTTTACGCTTTCCGTAATGAGTATTCGACAGTGCCTTTCGAAGAAACATACTTTGAAGCCCATCAAAAATATCTGGATATCCAGATGGTCGTCTCCGGTCAGGAGTGCTGCGGCATTGCTGACCCCGCTACACTGGGTGAACCTTTCAAAGAAAAACCGGATTTTAAAGGCTATCATGGAGATGTCGAACAATTCGTCACCCTTCGGCCGGATAATTTTATGGTAGTGTTCCCGGGCGATGCACACCGTCTCAAAATTGCGGTCAACGAACCGGAACCGGTTGCAAAGGTCGTTTTCAAGATTCTGGTGTATGAAGATTAAGAAATAGGAAATAGGATATAGGTTAGGGTCGTGCAGCAGACAGGTTCTGTTCACAATCGACTTCTATTTAGCAGTCGACTGCAAAACTGAAAGGAAATTTTAGAAAAATGAAAGAGAAATACGCGGGAATTTTCCCCGCATTTTATGCCTGTTATGACAAAAACGGAGAAATCAACCCGCAGAGTGTTCAGGATTTGACAGAATATCTGATCGGCAAGGGTATCACCGGCCTTTATGTGGGCGGATCCTCCGGTGAGTGTATTTATCATTCTGTCGCGGAACGCAAGTTGGTGCTGGAAAATGTTGTCAAGGCAGCCAAAGGACGCATCGTCATCATCGCCCACGTGGCCTGCAACAACACCAAAGACAGTATGGAACTGGCTGCCCATGCAGAAAGCCTGGGCGCAGATGCTATTGCTTCTATCCCGCCGATTTATTTTCATCTGCCGGATCGTGCCATTGCCAAATATTGGAATGACATCTCTTCCGCTGCCCCGAACACCGATTTCATCATCTACAACATCCCGCAGCTGGCTGGTGTTTCCCTGAGTACATCCCTTTTGCGCACCATGCTGAAGAATCCGCGGGTAGTCGGTGTGAAGAATTCCTCTATGCCGGTACAAGATATCCAGATGTGGAAGGACGAAGGCTGCATCGTCTTCAACGGACCGGACGAACAGTTGCTTTCCGGTTTGGCAGCCGGAGCAAGCGGCGGCATCGGCGGCACCTACGCAGCTATGCCGGAGCTTTATCTGCGCATCTTCCACCTGTTCCATGAAGGGAAAATGGAGGAAGCCCGCCTGATCCAGAACGAATGCTGCCGCATCATCTATGAAATGTGCAGCGGCCAGGGCAACCTCTACGCGGTTCTGAAAGAGATCATCCGCATCAACGGTGGTCCTGATTGCGGTGACGTCCGCGATCCGCTTTATCCCCTGCAGAAAGAAGACAAACCTATCGCCGCCTCCTGCGCGGAAAAGATCCGCCGGGCAATCGAAAAATACTGCTGAGCCAACGAAACCTTACCGTCGCTAAACTGGCGGTATTTAATTCGTTCTGATTAAAGAACAGAGAGTGAGACATGGAATAACACAATAACCCGCTCTCTGTTTTTTGTTATGGTAAGATTATCTCTTGAATTTTGAATTTTTTGAGGAGCCTTATGGATAACTGGTTATTTTCGGAACTTGAATACACCCGGCCGGATTTTGAAGCGGCAAAGATGCACTTGAGTGCATGGACTGAGCGGGTCAAAAATGCAGCATCCGCACAGGAAATCTTTGACGTGATCGCTGAATTGGATGAAGAGAGCAAACACCTGAAAACACAGTACACACTGGTCTATGTGCGGCATACCATCGACACCACCGATGATTTTTATGAAAAGGAGCAGGAATACCTGAACGAGCAGCTGCCGGAGCTTTCACCTTACCAGGTCGCACTTTCGGAAGCTATTGCGGACAGTACTTTCCGCCCGCAAATCGAAGAGCGCTTTGGGAAGCAGTACTTCACCCAGATCGACCTGCAGCGCCGCAGCTTCTGCGAAGCCAATATTCCCCTTATGCAGCGGGAAAGCAAGTTAACGATGGAATATCAGAAGATCATGGCCGCCTGTCGGATCGAATTTGACGGTAAGACACTGAATCTTTATGGCATCCAGAAATATTTTGAGCACGAAGACCGCAGTGTCCGCGCAGCTGCCTTCAAAGCCTATTCCGACTTTTATCACGAGCATGAACCCCGGCTGGAAGAGATCTGGGACGAGCTGATCCAAATCCGCAACCAGATGGGAAAAAATCTCGGATTCGAGAACTTTATTCCGCTGGGCTACATGAACCAGGGACGCAGCGATTACGGCGTAAGGGAAGTCGAAGCCTTCCGCGAACAGGTCCGCCGGGTGCTGGTTCCCTTGTGCGAAAAGCTTTATGAAGCGCAGGCAAAACGTCTGGGACTTCCCTATGTTATGGTTTTTGATGAAAAGCGTATCTTTGCTGACGGCAATGCACAGCCCATCGGAGACGATGAAGTTCTGGTCCCGCAGGCGCAGAAGATGTACCACGAGCTCAGTCCGGAGACCGGAGAATTCATCGATTTCATGATCGAACACGGGCTTATGGACCTGAAGAACAAGCCCGGCAAGGCCTCTACCGGTTACATGACCGACCTGCCGGACCTGCTGGCACCCTTCGTGTTTTCCTGCTTCAATGGCACTATCGGCGATGTGCAGGTACTGACCCATGAGATGGGACATGCCTTTGCCGGTTACATGGCCATGCGCAGCCAGCCGATTTCCGATTATTATTCCGAATCCACCGATATCGCTGAGATCCACTCTATGTCCATGGAGCAGTTCTGCTACCCCTGGGCTGAATTATTCTTTGGCGATCAGGCTGATAAATTCCGTTTTGCTCACTTGCAGGAAGCCATGACCTTCGTTCCTTTCGGCGTCGCTGTAGATGAATTCCAACACGTTTGCTACGCTCATCCGGAACTCACACCGAAAGAGCGCACCATGGTCTGGCACAAGCTGGAACATCGCTATATGCCATGGCGCCGCTATCAGAATGACGAATTCATGAATCGGGGCGGATATTGGTACCACAAGCTGCACATCTTCCTTTATCCCTTCTACTACATTAACTATACTCTCACTACCATGGGCGCAATGGAGTTCAAGAAGAAGGATGCGGAGAACCATGAAGCAGCCTGGGCTGATTACCTGAAGCTCTGCAAGGTCGGCGGTTCCATGAGTTACCTGGAGACCCTGAAGCACGCCAATCTCTCTGTTCCCTTCGAAGACGGAGCAGTTGCCAAGGCCACTTCCCACGCTGCGGTGATTTTGCTGAAAGAGATCGAGGAAAAATAAGAAGTAAGAAATAAAAGGGACTGTCCCTTCCGGTCAGGGAATGTACCCGGCGGTTCTGTCTCCTCTGAACAGTTACCAGATAAGAAAGAAAAATCAAAAAGGGGATGTTATGAATGGAAATATAACATCCCCTTTTTCATCGCAAAAAAACAAGGCACCTTCACTTTGCACCAGCTCAGGGGAACGCAGCCCTTAGGCCGGAATCGAACCGGCGAATATCAGTACAGGGACCTGCCATCTTATTTACGCCATGCCGGATTAAAACACCCCGGCGGAAAAGCCAACCACGATCAGCAAAATCGTGGCGATAACTGCCAGACCAAAGAGGATCCAGCGCCAGACCCAGCCCCAGGTGATGGTATGGCACTTCTTGACTTCACCGTCGATCACCAGCTCCTTCAGCTGAATGTAGGGCACCGGAGCGCGGCGGTAATAACCCCGAGCGGTCACAATTTTGTCAAAATATTCCGGGCTTTTGAAGAGGGCAAAAATCTTGTTGATGAGGAACAGCGGCTGATCATAGTCCAGCATCACAATGCCGGTCTCATCCTGTACCACAAAATCTTCATTGAAGACACAGCCCGGGTTCCCGCGGCCGATGATCTTCCCCTGAACTTCGCAGGGAATGGATGTGATTCCGGAGACTTTCACTTCACCCAGCAGCCCGCGGACATTGTTTGGAGTGAATTCTTTTCTCGGATGGCTGTAGCCAAATTTGAATAAGGAAGCCGCAGACGGAATGAGCAGCAGCAGGCCCGCAAAATAATAGCTCTTTCCGGGGTCGATCACGAAGAAAAGAACCAGCGCGATAATGAACGATACCCAGGGAAGGAAATCAATAAAGACTTCCTTGGCAAAATCGTCCAGATAGCTTTCCGGCTTCACCAGGTCAAAGACAATATAGGGCTCCTGTCCGTAATTTCCGGAAAGGTCACTGATTGCCAGCAGACGCTTGGAAATCAGCGGATGGGTGGAATTCAGTTCATAGACTGTTGCCCAGGGGTTCCAGAGGTCCCACTTCATAGCGTTTTTGATGCTGGATTTCGTGAAGGCGGCACCGGAACCACCGACAAAGCCGCTGACAGCCATTGCCTTAGAGCTTGGAGCGTCAGAGATGCCCAGTGTCGTGGCATTGGCAACCGATTGTCCATTTTTCTTTTTCTCCTTTGTGCTCAGCCCAAAGCCGATTTCAACCAGTGCGGAAGCCAGTGCGTTCGGATTGCGGGTGACATCCGCAGAAAAGGAATCCGCCATATATTCGCGGGTGCGGGAAAGCCAGAGAACGATATAGTTGGCGATGATATAAAGAATATATGCAGCCACACCGACCAGCTTGACAAAACCTTCCCCTTTGGAGTCATCTTTGCTGCTGGAAGATGGTTTATAATCTATCGCGGCCCTGTAAATTGCATAAAGCACCATCGGCACCAGCTGAGCAGCGGTCATTACCAGCATGTCATAATGCACGGCATGACCCAGTTCATGACCAACCACTGCCTTGACCTCTTCCTCATCCAGAAGTTCAAAAATACCACGGGTCAGGATGATGCGGGAGTCGTTTTTGGTGTGTCCGTAGGTGAAGGCATTCGGAGCTCCGTCATCGATAAACCCAATACGGGGAAACTTCATATTATTCTGGGTGCAGACATCATTGATAAAAGCATTCAGGTAATCCGGAAGATGCGTGTCAAACTTTGCCTTGTAGATCCATTTCATGTTCAGATCCGTCAGCCAGGGACTGAGCAGGAACTGCAGGATCAAGGCTGCAATGCCGCCGATCAGCGCATAGATGACCGGAATGTCCATAAAGTAGAAAACCAGAACCAGAAATGCCACCAGCATCCCGAACAGCCCGGTTAAGGTCAACAGAGAAACACTAAAGATTTTGTTTTTCATGAAAAAACTCCTTTCAGTCGGTTCGAATCCCGACAAAGGTTGTGAAACAGATTTTATTTTATCATCTTATCATAATAACGTCAATCAACACAGAATTGTTTCCGGAGATTCTGAATTTGGAAAATTAACCACACATTATTGGCGCAACACGGGGACGGTTCCGCTGCTGCCGCGAAGTCGGCACTGCGGAACCGTCCCCGTGTGCTTTATATTCAGAATTGCTGAATTGTTTCTGATAACCATCAAAAACTATATCACATCAAAACAAACAAATCCCGACAGTGCTGAAAAATCGGCTATAATCAGTCGCTGAAAAAACTTTACCGGAGAAGCAGCGCATGTTCCAGCTTTTACTTGCGATCATTTATCTTTCCTTCATCAGCCTCGGGCTGCCGGATTCCCTGCTGGGGGCCGCATGGCCGACGATTTACCCGGAACTGAACGTTCCGGTCTCTTATGCGGGATGGATCTCCATGACCATCGCCGCCATGACTGTTGTCTCCAGCCTGTTCAGCGACCGGCTCAACCGCAAACTCGGCACGGGAAAGGTGACCGCCATCAGTGTAGCCATGACGGCTGCAGCACTTTTCGGATTTTCCATCAGCCACAGTTATCCGATGCTGCTGCTCTGGGCCATCCCCTACGGTCTGGGAGCAGGTTCCGTGGACGCCTCTTTGAACAATTATGTCGCGCTGCACTACGAAAGCCGTCATATGAGCTGGCTCCACTGCATGTGGGGCATAGGCTGTGCCACGGGACCGTATGTCATGGGGTTTGCACTGACACACGGCATGGGCTGGAACATGGGCTACCGCATCATCAGCATCTTCCAGATGATCCTGAGCCTGATTCTGTTCCTGAGTCTGCCCCTGTGGAAAACACAGGAACAGGTCACAGAAATCACCGAGAAGGCTTCCAACGGCAGGCCGCTTTCCCTGCCGGAGATCATTCGCATACCCGGGACCAAAGAAGTCATGGTCTGCTTCTTTGCCTACTGTGCCATCGAACAGACCGCGGGTCTTTGGGCAAGCAGCTACCTGAACCTCTATAAAGGCATTGCTGCGGAAACTGCCGCAGCTTATGCCGGGATGTTTTTCATCGGTATCACCATCGGACGGGGCGCCAGTGGATTCCTGACCATGAAATTCAATGATATCCAAATGGTTCGCATGGGCGCGGCACTGATCGCACTTGGAATTCTCACCATGCTGCTGCCATTGGGCGAGGCCTTTTCACTGGCAGGTCTGATCATCATCGGGCTTGGCTGCGCACCGATCTATCCCTGCCTGATCCACTCCACACCGGCTCATTTCGGTGCGGAGCGCTCTCAGGCTGTCATCGGGGTACAGATGGCAGCTGCCTATGTCGGCACTTGCATGATGCCGCCGCTTTTCGGGCAGATCGCAGAGCATATCAACATCGCTCTGCTACCGGGGTATCTCGCGGTTTTTCTGGTGCTGATGACCCTGATGCATGAGAAACTGATCAGAAAATAAGCATTTTTCAGTCAGACTCGATTTTCCAGGAGGAAAGTTCGCCGCCGGGTTCGTAGATCAGTTTCAGGGAGAAAACATCCTCACGGGATTGCAGCAGCGGAAGGAAGACCCGGTCTCCCTCCCAAAGAGAGAGGTCAGAGACTTTTTCGATCGGGACCCATTCCAAAACGCCTTCGCTGCAATCCTTGAACTCTGCGGTATCCGTATGAGCTGTGTAGAGAAAGGTCAGTTCATTGCCCCAGTCCGGCAGAATAAAGGTGATAATTCCCCGAAGGTGAAGATCCGTCAAAACAATACCGGTTTCTTCCAGAGCTTCCCGGCGGATGCATTCTTCGGGAGATTCATCCTCTTCCAGATGACCGCCGATTCCGATCCATTTACCGGCATTCTCATCCGAGTTTTTTTTCACCCGGTGCATCATCAGCCAGCACCCGTCCCGTTCCACATAACATAAGGTCGTCAGCCGCATATTCCGTCCCCCTGCCCTTCATTGATATCAGTATACAGATTCGAAAATATGAGAACCAACAGTGTATCCGGAGATACCCGGATACACTGTTGGTATTTTCCATCGAAATCAATTTTGATTTCTTATATCTTATTTCGAAAAGCTCAGCTTTTCACCGTCGGAATCCACCTTGACGGTATCTCCTTCGATGAAGTTGCCTTCGAGGATCTGCAGCGCAAGCGGATCCTGCAGCTCATGCTGGATTGCACGCTTCAGCGGACGGGCACCGAAATCGGTGTCAGAGCCCTTGTCCACGATGTAGTCCTTGGCTGCCTGCGTCAGTTCGATCTTGATGTCGCGCTGTGCCAGCAGATCACGGACACGCTTGAGCTGAATCTCCACGATGTGGTTCAGGTCATCTTTGGTCAGACCATGGAAGACCACGATCTCATCCAAACGGTTCAGGAACTCCGGCTTGAAGGTCCGCTGCAGCACCCGGTTCAGTTCATCACGAGTGACATTGTTCTTCTCAGCCAGCCACAGTTCGGATCCCGCGTTGGAGGTCATGATGATGACCGTATTGCGGAAGTCCACCGTGCGCCCCTGTCCATCCGTCAGACGTCCGTCGTCCAGCAGCTGGAGCATGACGTTGAAGACTTCCGGATGTGCCTTTTCGATCTCATCGAACAGCACCACGCTGTAAGGCTTTCTGCGGACGGCTTCTGTCAGCTGACCGCCTTCCTCGTAACCAACA
>CAYWGX010000090.1:0-264 GCA_964457635.1 uncultured Leptolinea sp. | reverse complement strand
GAGATCACGCTCGGCAGAAACAGCGCCGCTTTATAAGGAGCTTCGGTCAGCTGACCGCCCTCGTCGTAGCCGACATATCCCGGAGGCGCCCCGACCAGACGGGAAACGGTATGCTTCTCCTGGTATTCGCTCATATCGATGCGGACCATCGCCCGTTCATCATCGAAGAGGAACTCGGCCAGCGCACGCGCCAGCTCGGTCTTGCCGACACCGGTCGGACCGAGGAAGATGAAGGAACCGATCGGACGGTTCGGATCCTGCAGA
>CAYWGX010000089.1:0-10406 GCA_964457635.1 uncultured Leptolinea sp. | reverse complement strand
CTGCCGGGTCATAAGCACGAACGTCCACACCATCCACCAGTACACGGCCTGCCGCCGCATCATAGAAACGCGGGATCAGGCTCACCAGCGAGGTCTTCCCGCAGCCGGTGGCACCAATGATAGCCAGCGTTTCACCGGGAGCGATATCAAGACTGATGTCATGCAGGACCTCCGCCCCATTGTCTTCATAAACAAATTTCACATTTTCAAACCGCACGGAACCGCGGGTACCGTCTCCATCCATCGGGAGCGCTTCCTGCCGGATTTCCGACTGTGTATCAATAACCTCCTGCAGGCGCTTTGTGGATGCCATCCCGCGGGAAAGGGTCTGGAAGATCATCGCCAGCATCATCATGCCGTTCAGAATCTGTGAAATATAGGTAATGGCTGCCATCACGGTACCGGGAGCTATGCTGCCCTCCTGAACCTGAATGGAGCCAACATAGATAATACCGACCACGGCCATGTTCAGCACGATGTTCATCACCGGCCGCAGGAAGGAGAGCAGCATCTGTACATTGAATTGTGTATCTACCAGATGCTGATTTGCCTCATCAAAGCGCTGACCTTCGCGTTTTTCCTGAACAAAAGCTTTGACGACACGGATGCCAGATACATTTTCCTGGATAATACTGTTCAGCCTGTCAAGGCTTTGCTGCAGGACCGTAAAGAGCGGGTTCGCCCGCCAGACCACAAAGATGATATCGATCAGAATCAGCGGGAAAGCACAGGCCACGATCACTCCGAAGCTCATATCCAGTGAAAGCAGTGCAGCCGAGCCGCCAATGAAAAACATCAGGCAGCGCACCAGGCCGCGGATGAGCTGCATGATGAGATGCTGTACCTGATTCACATCGTTGGTAATACGGGTGATGAGGGAACCGGTTGTAAACTCATCCGTCTGCTCAAAAGAGAAAAACATAATGCGTTCAAAGCACAGCTTGCGGATGTCATTTCCTGCACCCTGTCCGGTCACATTGGTGAACACCGCGGAAAGCAGCCCGCACAATCCGCCGGCAAGCACCACCAGCAGCATTCGCACACCGGTAGAAAGAATCAGCTGTACATTTGGCTGCCCGCCATTGGAAAGTCCAAGTACACCTTCGTTTACAATTTCGGCCATCATCCGCGGCTGATACAGGTCAATATAGACTTCCCCGATCATAAATGCCGAGGCCAGCAGCGCCATGTACCAGTACTTTTTCATGAAGCGGAACAAAAGCTTCATACATCACTCCTTTTTACCGGTTTTCAAAACAATTAATGAAAGCATTTTTCAAGTATACATCAAAATTTCGAGAAAAATTATAGGAAAACACGGTTCGGATGACAGAAAAAGCAGCGCATCTATTATCGAATCCGAAAAGCCTGACATAATTTTTCCCATAAGCGGTATAGATAGGGGTATAATATTTGAAAAGGAGATAATGAAAATGAAAACAATATACGTTGTACTTCTGGCACTCTGTCTTTTTGTTCTGCCTGTCATGGCACAGACTCAGGATAATCCTCAGGTAATCTCCTGGGCAGATTTGGAAGAAAGCTTCGCTGAAACCGGCTACAATTATGACTTTTGGAATATTCCCAGACTCGGCATCAGCATGATGATTCCGGCCGGTCTCGAACAAACGGAACTGTCCCAGGAAAATATTGATAATGGTTTCGTCGAAATTTTTGCGACTGAAGATCAGAGCGTTGCTGTTTTGCTGTCTTTACGTGATCTTGGATGCGAAACACTGGCTGACGTCGAACAGCTTGTTGTCGAGAACATCGAAAATGCCCAGATTCTGGGATATTACAGAATCAACGGACTGGACGCACTGATGTTCCTGAATCCTGCCAATGAGGACCTGACTGTCGCCATCGGCATGACCGACCCGGGATATTACATACAGGCTTCAATCAAACCGATCACCAATGAAGAAATCAACAAACTCTCCGGCTTTATTTTCGGCTCCATTATGCCGCTGGAGGAAGAGTAAACGATTCGCTGAAAGGGGAAAAATTGATACAGCAGCACCTGGTGCTGCTGTATCTTTAATTCATCAATAAATATTACTGTTCAGCCGGTTCCATGTCATCGCGGCCGTGCTTGCAGATGGGGCACTGATAATCCGAAGGAAGTTCCGGACCGTCAAAGGGTTCAAAGTAACCGCAGATCTTGCAGATAAAGCCCTTCTTCTTTTCCACCTTAACCGCAGGAACATATTCAAAGGCATCCTTGCCATGCTTACACAACGGACAGACATAATCATCTGGCATGTCGGCACCCTCATAGAAATAACCGCAGATCGTGCAGCGCCAGCCTTCTTTCTGTTCTGTGACCGGTGCCTTTTTCGGCTTGATATGCGCATGATAGTAGGCATAGGTCGCACTGGGATCATTGGAAAGGACCTTTGACTCCACCACATTAGCGATGAAAAGCGTGGATTTGCCCAGGTCCACAGACTGGATCACCTCACAACCGAAGACCGCGTTGGTATAAGTCGGAATATAACGGATCCCGTTGGAGAGCCGGTCATTATAATCCGCATCCGCGAACTTGTCTACATCCCGCCCCGACTGGAAACCGAAGTGCTGGAACAGAGAGAACGGAGCATCTTCCGTCAGCACGGAAATGTTGAATTTTCCGGAAGCTTTGATCATATCCGCGGTATGGTTCTTGTTAATGACAGAGATAGTGACCGTCTTCGGATCGCCGTCCGCAGCCTGGCCGGCAGAGTTGATGATGCAGCCGTAATCCTTCCCGTCCACCTGTGTAGTGACGATCTCAAGTCCGTAGCTGAACTTGAAGAACGCGGTCGGGTCTACGGAAAGCTCGGCTTTTGTTACCATGGCAGGTTCCGCAGCAGCCGCAGCAGCGGCAGCCGGTTTGTCATAGAGATGGGGATTGATATCCAGTGCGATGGCATCCGCCATGACATCCAGCTGATCCAGTGTCGCCGGCTTCGGGGAGGACTTGATGGTGATGGTTTCACCGATGAATTCCGTACCCGGCAGTTTGGAAAGCATTTCCTTCATGATCTTGCCGCTCATCGGGCCCCAGGAACCGTTCTCCAGCAGAGCAACCTTGCGGTTCTTCAGGCTGTGAGCTACGATATCATTGAGCAGATTTTCCATGGTGACGAACACACCGGCATTATAGGTCGTTGCCGCAAAGACCAGGTGGCTGTTGCGGAAGGCACTGGCGACGATATAGCTGGCAGGGATCACAGAGGTATCAAACATCTCAACAGGAATACCGCGGTCCACCAGCTTGCCCGCCAGAATATTCGCCATGTTCTCGGTGTGTCCGTAGACACTGGCATAGGCCAAACAGACACCCTTAACTTCCGGAGTATAGGTAGACCAGAGATTATACTTCTCGAGAAAGTCTCCGAAATGGCTGCGCCAGACGAAGCCGTGCAGCGGGCAGACATAGTTGATCTCCAGCGCGGTAGCCTTCTTCAGGACCATCTGGACCTGCGGGCCGTATTTGCCGACGATGTTGGTGTAATAACGGCGGGCTTCATCCAGCCAGTCATGCATGAAGTCGACCTCATCGGCAAAGATGTGCCCGTTCAGCGCACCGAAGGCACCAAAGGCATCCGCGGTGAACAGGACCTTGTCAGTCTTGTCATAGGACATCATCACTTCCGGCCAGTGGACCATCGGGGCCATCACAAAGGTCAGCTCGTGCTTCCCGGTAGAGAGGGTATCTCCCTCCTTGACGACCTGAACCAAACCGCTCATGTCGTAATCGAAATAATTAGCGAGCATATCCTTGATTTTGGCGTTGCAGATGATTTTTGTGTCCGGATAGCGGTAGATCAGGTCTTCGATCGTAGCCGCATGGTCCGGTTCCATGTGATGGATGACAAGATAATCCAGTTTTCTGCCGTTCAGTCCGTAAGCCACATTATCAAAGAAGGTGTGCGCCACGGCTTTGTCAACGGTATCAAAAAGGACAGTCTTTTCATCAAGCAGAAGATAGGAATTATACGACACGCCGTTCGGAACGCCATAGACGCCTTCAAAGCAGGTCAATCTGCGGTCATCAGCACCGACCCAGAGCATATCATTAAGAACTTGTTTTGTACAATGCATAGCTAACCTCCATTATAGATTGATTCTATTGTATCGTATAAATGGAAATCTGATAAGGCCAAGTAAACAGGAAGTAATGGAAAGCTTTCATCATAACGAATAATAATAAAGGTTACTGTTCAGGGGCAATGTCATTTACTTTAGACAAAAGTCTGTCAAAAAAAAAAGAGAAAATGTTATCGACAAGAGTGATGCAGTAGACAAGCGATAGAAATGAAGGATAATAAAAGGCAAAAAGCAGCAAAAAAGGTACGAAAGCGAGAAACAAATTGATTAAAAATATTTATTGTTCTCTAAAAATAGGTGTATTTAATAACACGGCAACCAAAAAACGAACTGGCCGCAAAAACAGGATATACTATAAAGTTGTTAGTTTCTGTCTAATTTAATTGCGGTAGCAGAAACTAAATGGAAGATTGAACGTTTTGTTATTTGCTATGTTTTTGATCAGATGTGCACAAGCGGAAAATCTCTCTGATTCTGTACTTGAAGTTGTGTATTTGAGTGAGAGCAGGTTTTCCTGTCTGTTTGACGGCATAAAACATAATTTGCAGTCGGCTTCTCAAATGGGGCTTTTATGGTTCATCGCCTTGAAATGGAAGCCGGCGATATCTTTTCTGCCTGCGTCAGTGTTGCAGGGATGATGCCGGTGAAGATCTGGAATGCCCGGAACGACGCGAATAATATCAGTTTTTTCCAAATCAGCGGAAAGAAAGATAAGAAGGGAAAGGCTCTATGAAAAAAAACAGCATATTCATTTTTCTTGTTTTACTCTATGTCATTTACGAAGCTCCTTTTTTGAGAGCTGCGGTTGGTGCGGACGGAGATCCGAACCATAGTGATTCGAACGTAAGCTATTTAGGCCCGGAAGGTACCTATACGCAGGAAGCCTGCCTGACATTTTTCATTGATCAGGGTGAGTGCTCTCCCTATAGTACTGTAAAAGACGCGGTGGAAGCTTTGCTGCGGAACGATGTGGATTTTGCCGTGATCCCTCAGGAAAACACGATCGGCGGAGCCGTCATTGATTACATCGATATTCTGATTGCACAGACCGGGTTGTATGTCATGGGTGAAGTGGAATTGCCGATTACCCAGAATCTGCTGGTACGTCCCGGAACGACACTCCAAAATATAAAAACAGTCTATTCACACAAGCAGGGCATTGCTCAGGGAAAGGAATGGCTGAATGCCAATCTGCCCGAGGCTGAAGTGATTGAAGTCGCGAGCACGGCTCAGGGTGCCAGACTGGTCTCCGAAAGCAGCGATCTCACCAGTGCAGCCATTGCATCCGCTTCCTCAGCGGAGGTTTACGGTCTGAAGATTCTGGCTGCCGGCATACAGAATAATGATGATAACAAAACCCGCTTCTATATTCTCTCCACGGAAGAAATGGATGACCGGTCTCCCGACCGTATCGCTTTTATCGCCATGGGAGCCGCTGAATATTTGCCTTTGCTGATGGAGCAGATCAGCCAAAACGGGATGAAACTGATCGCGATCCATGACCGGCCGCTGAAAACCAGGCTGGGGGAATATTATTACCTGATCGAATGCGCAGGAGGGGATCATGAAAGCTACCTCGTCCTTGCGGATGAAAGCCCGTTCAAATTCCGTTATCTTGGGAGCTATGACGTCTATTGATCCGGGGAAACCTCGCATAGAAGTCTTCTGCCCGGCCATGGACCTGCGATGGAAAACAAGAGTATATGGATTTCTATCCTCATTATAGAAAATTGAGAGGAAGAACTGAAAAAAGAAATCATATTGAATGATAGGAACAGAATCCGAAAATAACCAGGAAACAGCCTAAAACAAAAATATATGAGCCGCGGAAGACACCTTTCCTGACTTCTATGACATTTGTCATAATATTTTAGAAATTTATCACCAAAAACTTGACAATTATTTATTTTGTACTATTATTCAATCAGAATCAGATAGGACACAAGAGCTATTCCAAAAGGTCCTGTCTCAAAAACTTTACCCGTCGTCTCAGCATTGAGCCGGCTGGGAAACTTACCGGGAACAGGATCGTTCCAAAGTCAAATTTTCGTAAGAAGGGAGGTATGTGCAGGATGGATTTCAAAGATATTCCCATGGATCGCAATTTCATGGATATCATCTATGGAAAAGAGCCGCTGGTTCAGGAAGAACCGCCGACCATAGAAAACTGTGAGGCCGGACAGGATCAGTACGGTTATCCGTTTGAACCCATTGATACCTACAGCACAGACCCTCTCGGATTTATCGAAACCGCCCGGATGCTGGAGGCGGAAGCCAATAACGCCTTCCTCTGGATCCGGCGCTTAAATCATGAATCTCCCCTGTTTCTGAAAATATCCGCGAAATTTGAAAAAATGCTGAACCAATTGGGCAGCATCTGCATCACCAAAGCCGTGATCGAACAGCGGAAAGAAAACACCTTTGAATTTGACGGATATCTGCGCGGTATCACCATCGACTGGCTGCGCGGAATGGCCGCTTTCAATTTCCGCAAGATCTATGACACCTATATGGATGCTCAGGATAATTTTTCCTTCAATCAGGAAGCTTTTGCCCTTTCCCTCTGCCTGGCGGCGCTGGATAAAAGATTACACGCAACCGCAGAAAAAATCGAACAGATCAAAGCGGGTAAAGTCAAAGTGGCGCTTCAGGAGAAGGCGCCGGAACTGAAGGAGCTGAATTCTACCGAAACAGGATCATGGAACAAGGACCAAGGATCAAGCGAGCCTGTTTATCAGGACGCATCGGTGGATCAGGATCCGGAAAATCAGAATGAGAATCAGAACACCGCTCCGCTGACAGCCTCCGGCCGTTCCCTTCCGATCGACAGAAACGCCATCCGTGAGTGGGAAAGACAGAATTTCCTGCCCGATGAGATGTCTGAAGCCGGGCAGGCAGCCGAAACAGTTGTTTCACCGGCTGCTTACGACCAAGCTGAGGAAACGAAGGATCTCACCGATGCGCCTACTGATGAAGCGGACGCTCTTCCAACCAGGGTCGGAATTCCGGTCGAAAGAATCCCCTTTTCCAACGCTATCCCGGCATACATGAAGTGGCTCCTCCCGCAATACGATTATGCCGACCCCGGGGGTTAGCCGCCGCGATATCAAATCAAATATCAGCAGCCGAAAACAGATGTTTTCGGCTATCCGAGGTTCCCGGGCTTTATATTTTTAACAGAAAATCCCGCATATTTCAAAAATATTGATCGGATGTCCACCGCTCGGGTTGTTTCGAAAAGGTAGTTGAGGTCGAACAGCAAACAAAACCATACGTTTTCATTATAGAGAGAAGACTGGCTATTTAGCGGTCTGTCTTTTTTGCATTTTATGAAGAAATAACTTGACGTATTTTACACCTGTTATGGTTGCGGTTTTTTATTGATTCCTTTATCATGGAGTCGTCAGGCGGGTTTTCCCGTGATATAATCAAGAGGCGGATTTGTGGTATGAACAACAATGTTTATCCTAAGAAAGGAGCCAAAACATGGAAACGATAATTCTTATTCCGACCATCTGTGTGATCGCAGTTTTGTTTATCATCATATTCTTCAAGACGACTTATCTGACCGCCCCGCCCAATAAGGCGCTGATCATATCCGGTTTCAGGAAGACCGCAGGCAAACCCCGTGTGGTCATCGGTGGCAGCACTATCCGAATCCCGTTTCTGGAACGGGTGGATGAGATCGCCCTGGATCTGATCCAGGTGGACATCAAGACCAGCTCCAGTGTACCCACTTCGGAATACATCAATATCAACGTGGATGCGGTCGCGAATGTCAAAGTGGCATCCAACCCGGAATATGTCGTACTGGCGGCGGAAAATTTTCTGAACAAGGATGCGGATCACATCGGTTATGTCGCACAACAGGTCATTGAGGGAAACATGCGCGAGATCATCGGTCAGATGAGACTGAGCGAACTGATCCAGAAGCGGGATATCTTTGCGCAGAAAGTACAGTCATCCGTTCAGGAAGAGATGGCTCGGATGGGGCTGGAAGTAGTCAACCTGACCATCCAGAACTTTATTGACGACAATAACGTGATCACTGACCTCGGAATCGAAAACATCAGCCAGATCCGTAAAGATGCCGCAATCTCAAAGGCAAATGCCGAACGGGATGTGGCAATCGCGCAGGCTATGGCTTCCGATCAGAGCAACAAAGCCAAGGTAGAAGCCCTGGTCAGCATCGCTGAACAGAACAAGGATCTTGCCATACGTCAGGCACAGTTCAAGATCGAAGAGGACCAGAAGAAAGCAGCTGCGGACGCCGCTTATAAGATACAGGAAGAGGCCGAACGACGTTCCATCGAAATTGCCAGCGCTGAAGCGGACATCGCCCGCAGAGAGAAGGAAATCGAACTGCGTGAAAAAGAAGTTCAGCTCAAGGAAAGGGAACTGGAGGCGAACGTCCGGAAGAAAGCCGAAGCGGAACGCTATGCTGCCGAACAAGCCGCAGAAGCAAAGAAGTACGAAGAAGCCCAGGCAGCTGAAGCCAAACGCATCGCGATGGAAGAAGAAGCGAAAGGCATTGAAGCCATCGGTATCGCGGAAGCAAAAGCGCTGGAACTGAAGGCAGAGGCGATGGCAAAACTGAATGAAGCGGGGAAATTGGAAATGCTGCTCTCCGCGCTCCCGGATATCGTTAAAGCTGCGAGCGATCCGCTCAACAAAGTCGGCAGCATCACAATGTACGGAGACGGCAACAGCACCCGCCTGGTAAAAGACGTTATGACCACTGTCAATCAGATCTCTGAAGGCATCGGACTGGATATCCCGAATCTCGTGAACAAAGCCATGCCGAAAGAGGAATAAAACATACCATTTTTCGTAACAATTCGAAGCCGATCATTTATGATATTATTTATCTGTCGGAGAGGAAGCCGCAGATGCTTCAGAACAGGTATGGAGGTAAGATGTGGCGTAGATATGTCCGGATAGCGTGAAATCCTGTAAAGTTGATTTGGGAGGAAAAAATATTGAAAAGGAAATACAAGATTTTATTCAGAAGCATCATAATACTATCCGTCGTTGTATCTCTTCTGTGCAGCTGTTCTGGAAAGAGTTCTGCTGATAGCCAGAATTCTTTTGTTGAAAAACTCCCGGATAAACACACTATACCATATGATAAGTCGATGGAATCGGTCGGCAGCGGGATGGGCGCAGAGGCGTTTGAAGGCGTCCTTGATAAACCCGACAGTAAGTATTATTTAACCAATGATTATTACAATATAAAAAGCAGTGGCGGACTGCACATTATTCCGGAGTTTGAAACGTACCAGCAAACTACGGAGTATTCGTGTGGGGCTGCATCAGCCATCATGGTACTTAACAATTATGACAACAGGGACTATAACGAACTGGAGATCTGTGTGCTGGCGGGAACCGATGAGACTAAAGGAACATCAGTAGAAGGACTTGCGGAATTCTTTGAGAGCATAGGCTGGAAAGTTGAGTACCATGCGAATACCAAGCTCAAATTTGAGACGATCGAAGAAGCAGAGACTTTTATAATCGATAAGATAGATGAAGGAACTCCGATAATGGTCAACTGGGAAGATTGGCGTGGACACTGGCAGGTCATAATCGGGATAGATACCTGCGGCAATGACAACCCTTACGATGATGTTCTGATAATGGCTGATCCTTATGATGTTACTGATCACTATCAGGATGGTTATTATAATGTGCCGTTCGGAAGATTCTTTGATATGTGGCGAGAAGGGCCCTGTGCGCAGAAAACCGTGCCATATGAACAGCCTTTTGTAATTGCAGCACCATCAGATTGACAAATTCCGGTTTGTGTGTACCAAACGTCAGTACTCGAATTTATGAGATTCGGTTTTCAACTTTTAGCTGGTTTCTTCAGCGTTGTCTTTCACAGAGCCGTCAGCACGATCCTGAATTCCCTTCTCTGATCGGTAATTATTATGGATAGGAAAAGCCGCAAAAGTCATGGATTGACGAGCAAACGAGTCTGATTCTATAAAAGGTATTACTCGGCGTAATTTTTTAGGAAGGAATGATAGCTCAGCTATCTTGTTTTTAGTGTATAGGGTTTCCCATACACTGACACACTATTCACTGTAAAATGAAGTGAGGTAATTATGACAAACAACATGAAAAAATTTCTGGATGCCGCATCGAAGGATGCGGATTTGATGAAGAAGCTGGATGCCATTCAGGAACCCGGTCTGCTTCATTCTCCGAGCCGGGATCTTCCTGTTATTTCCCAATTTTTGATCTGATCAGCCCTGTGACTGCTTCGAATTCTTTCGGATATTGCGGATCTCCTTGATCACCAGCTTGATATC
>CAYWGX010000088.1:0-10508 GCA_964457635.1 uncultured Leptolinea sp. | reverse complement strand
CATTGGCGTCGTTGAAGCATTATCCGCAGCCTTTGCCGGCAAGGGTAACATTGTTTTTCAGCAGGGGTTCTGAATAGTTACAAATTTAAGAACAATTCAAATTATGACGTTATCAGATAAATTATATAAAATTCTCATTCAGGGAGGATCCTGGAAGGTCATCCTTGGCGGATTGTGGGTGACGGTACAGATTTCCGCGCTGGCGCTGCTGCTGGGGACTGTTCTCGGAGCGCTTATTTGTCTGTTTCGCACCAGGAAAAACCCTCTTCCGCGCACGATAGCCTCTGTTTATATCGCCATCCTGCGCGGCACTCCGGTTCTGATGCTGCTTCTGCTGCTGTATTACGGAATTTTTGCCCGTTCCGGGATGAAGCCGGTGACAGTCGCGGTCATTACCTTTGCGCTGAACACTTCCGCCCATGTCGCGGAACTGCTGCGCTTGGCATTGGAATCTACAGATAAAGGTCAGACTGAGGCAGCCCGTACGCTGGGATTTTCCGCATGGGACACATTCCGGCTTATCACACTGCCGCAGGTGATGCGGATCGCCAAACCGGTTTATCAGTCCACTATCGTGAACCTGATCCAGTGGACTTCCGTGGTCGGCTATGTCACCATAACCGATTTGACCCGTGTCATCAACAATATTGCTTCACGGACAATGCAGCCTATGCTGACCATCATCATCGGTATGCTGATCTACCTGGCACTGTCGTACATTGTGTTCGGACTGTTTGCATTGTCAGACAGGTCTGAAATGGAAGTTTGAAGTTGTTAGTTGATAGTTGGTAGTTGAAATAGGATGGTGCTTCGCGCCTTAAAATCAAGATGGTGTGTTTTTCATGAAAAATTGATTTGGTTACTACTCACTTTATAAGAATGGTGAAAGAATCCAATTGAATATTTAAGGGATAAGGTTATGAAAAAATTGTTTTTACTTGTTCTGGCTCTGATGTTCGTTTTCTCTCTCCCTGCAATGGCAGAAGAAAAAGGAATGCTCGGGCGGCTGACAAAACTCGGAATTGATGAAGATACACTGAATGCGGATATGGCTGAAATCTTTTTTGACAGTATGCCTTTTTCCCGCTATAAATATTTCGACAGCCTCAACAGCATGGTTCTTGCTCTCAACAGCGGCGATATTACAGGGATCACTGTTGATGAATATACAGCCCGCTATTTGATGTCAAGAAACGAAAAATTTGCGGAATACAAATCTCCCATAGCGAAAAACATAAGCCTGCTGCACTTTACAATGCTGCTTCGCGAGGATGGAGCTGAACTCTGTGCAAAAATCTCAAATGCAATCAAAGATATGGAAGCGGACGGCACACTGGAAGCCCTGAAGAAGCAGTACATAGATGATGTCATTGACGGAATCGAACCGGAAGCGGTGGCATTTGAAAAGTTTGAAAACGCCGAAATACTCAAGGTAGCACTGACCGGCGACCGTCCGCCCATGGATTATTTTTCTGAATCCGGTGAACCTGTCGGATTTAACACCGCAATATTGGCAGAAGCCGGAAAACGTCTGGGGATGAATATTGAATTTATCTCGATTGAAACCGGCGCCCGCTCTATCGCTCTTTCCTCCGGGACCTGTGATATTGTTTTCTGGTCAGAATTGGGAGACTTCGAAAATCGTGACGGATATGAAAAAGAAGATCAGCCGGAGAACACAATTCTGACTGAACCCTATCTTTCCGGTTGGATGGCTTACGTCGTAATGGCAGATTCAGGCATTGCGGCGATAAGTGAAGAATAATGGTACGCCAATTACAGGGGAAAAAAGAATCAAAACGGTATGAGTTTGATCGAAGTCAAAGGACTGAAAAAATCGTTCGGATCGCTTGATGTGCTGAAGGGCATTGATCTGACCGTTGAACAGGGAGACCGGATTGCCATCATCGGTGGATCGGGCTGCGGGAAGAGTGTTTTCCTGCGTTCCCTGGTTCTTCTGGAAAAACCGGATGTAGGTCAGGTCTGGATCGACGGTCAGGAAATCACCGCCAAAGGCGCGAAAATCGACCTGATCCGCAGATCCACAGGGATGGTATTCCAGAAATTTCATCTATTTTCTGAAATGGACGTAATGGATAACCTGTGCCTGGCTCCGGTGCGGCTGAAGGGAATGTCACGGGAAGACGCGGAAACAAAAGCCATGGATTTGCTCCAACAGGTAGGGCTTGCTTCCCGTGCGCACGCAATGCCGACGGTTCTTTCCGGCGGACAGCAGCAGCGTATCGCAATTTGCCGCTGTCTGATGATGGAACCGAAGGTGATTTTGTTTGATGAACCCACCAGCGCCCTCGATCCGTCGATGGTCGGAGAAGTGCTGGCGGTGATTCGTATGCTTGCGAAACGGGACATGAGTATGCTGATCGTTACTCATGACCTGAATTTTGCCCGTGAAGTTGCCAACAGGGTGCTTTTCTTCGCTGATGGTGTCATTTATGAGCAGGGAACACCGGATGAGGTGTTTGACACGCCGAAGCGTGAGAAAACCATTGCTTTTATCCGCAAGATCAAATATTTCAGCTTTGAGATCACAGACCGGCAGTTCGACCTGATGACGCTGCAGGGGGGCATACAGACCTTCGGAGAGAAATACTGGCTGAGTTCGAAGGAAATATACCGGCTGCAAATATGCTGTGAAGAGCTCCTTTATGATATGCTGAACCACTGTTACCAGGGAACCGAACCGGTGGAGATGAAACTGGATGTAACATATGCTGAGGCGGATAAAGAAGTGGAGATCTTTTTGTCCTGCGGCGGTTTGCCTTATGATCCCTTTGCGCAGAAAGATGACAGTCTGGGCATAACCATTCTGAAAAAAATGGGGAAGAATCTCGATTATCATCGGGAAGACGTACAAAACCGGATTTCCATCCGCCTCGAAGGTAAGGTGAAAAAGTGAGAGGGCTGTCCCTTTATGGGGATGTCCCCGGAAAAATTCCTGTAGTTTGTTCGGGACAGTCCCATAAAGGGACAATCCCGTAACGTATATGCTGAACCAATACGAAAGGAAATATTGGAGTTATGAAGAAATTATTATTTTTTGTACTTGTTTTGGCGCTGAGCTGCCTTATCGTTCCTGCCATGGCGCAGGATGAAAATCCAACCTATGTCGTTGCTCAATTGGCGAAACCCAATGACATTTCTGAGATAGATTTTTCGAAATTTCTGGAACCGCGGTTTGAAGCCGGCTGGACCGTGTTCGACCATAACCATGCCATCGATTTCCAGTATTATGATGATCTGGCAGGCATGCTTATGGCTCTGAATGCGGGAACAGTCGATGAAATCACGCTTCCCCGTTTCGTTGCGGAATACGTTGTGAAAACGAATCCTGAACTGGAAATCTGCTGTGTTGAGGCTATGCCTGAAATGATGACGCTGCGTTTCGGTTTTCGCGAGGATGAAAATAACCTTCTGGAAAAAATGAATGAGGCTATTGCCGCTATGAAGGCAGATGGATCTCTGGATGAACTGATGGACACTTATCTGAAACCGTCTGCAGGAGAGGATCTGGCGCCCGTTCAATTCGACAGCTTCCCTGAATCCGAAGAAACGATCCGTGTGGCGGTTACCGGTGACCTTCCTCCCATTGATTATGTCGGCGCCGATGGTGTTCCCGCCGGTTTCAATACCGCGGTGCTGGCTGAAATTGGCCGCCGCCTTGGTGTGAATGTCGAATTGGTCCCTTTGCAGACCGGCAGCCGTGCATTAGCCCTCATGACCGGTACAGCGGACGCGGTTTTCTGGTTCATGTGGTCTCCGAACGATGCCAATGATGTGCCGGAAGGCGTTTTGCTTTCCGATTCATATCTGAGCTTTGACATGTGGCTTCACATACGCCCGGTCTCAAAATAAGAGATTGATGATAAATATGGACGGTTTCCGTGAAACGGAAACCGTCCATGGTCAAACGGAAAAGAATCAATTACTCACCGGTGGAAGTATCCTCCTTCACCCCTAAATATTCTTCTATTCTGGTAAACACTCTTTTTGTAAAGGCGACTGCATCGACTACTGTCTTAGGCCCGGAAACAATGTCACCGGCTGCGAAGACACCGGGTAGATTCGTTTCCCCCCATTCATTTACATCCATGAGCCCTCTTTGTGTCAGTTTGACACCGGCAGCCCTCATATCTGCACCGGGGCCCTGTCCAATGGCAATGATCACAGAGTCTGCGGGAACGTCAAATGTGCATGTGTAGTCTTCCTCAAAACTGATACTTCCGTCTTCATTTTCTATGCGATTTACCCGTACACACCGTACCGCATCTTCGAGAATACGGACTGCCTGAGCATAATGAACAAACTCAACGCCATCAATTTCTGCCATTTCAATTTCATCCTGATTGGCAGTCATATCATTTTCGCCCATAAAATGTAATATGGTGACGTGTGAATGGCTGCGGCGGATGGCTGTCCGTGCAGCATCGATTGCGACATTTCCTGCTCCAACAACAGCAACACGGTTTCCCAGTTTGAAAGCTTCCGGTGATTTCAAATAATCCACAGCGAAATGGACATGTCCCAGCGTTTCGCCTAAGAGTCCGAGTTTATTAGGCCTTCCTGTTCCAGTTGAGACAAATACCGCCTTATATCCGTCAGGAAAGAGATCTTCGATCATGATATTACTGCCGATCCTCGTATTTGGTCTCAGATGAAGTCCCATACGCAGCATAATATCTTCATACATATCCAGAATTTCCCGCGGAAGACGGAAAGGAGGAATACCATAGCGCAATACACCCCCAATGTTATCCTGAGCCTCGAACATTGTAACGTCATATCCGTTCAAAAGCAAAAGCAGCGACATGGTTATTCCTGCCGGACCGGCACCTGCCACAGCGACCTTTATCCCGTTTTTTTCAATCTTTGGAATGACCATCGTTTCAAGGAAGAATCTTGAAATATAACTTTCGACACTGTAAAACTGTACCGGTTCTCCTTTTCTGCCCAGAACGCAGTGACCGGTACAATTTTTTTCATGAGGACATATAATAGATGTGATTGCAGAAAGAGGATTATTCAAAAAGAGTAACTCTCCGGCTTTTTTAATTCCACCATTGAGAAAAAGTTCCATTACCTGAGGCACATCTGTCGATACCGGACAGTGCAAACTGCATTGAGCTTTTTTACATTTAAGACACCTGGTAGCTTCCTGTTTGATGGACGCCATTGTATTACCCTCCCGAAACAATTATTTGATTACTCATTCTATTTTATACGGATTTCTAAGAAAGCATCAAAAAGAACACGGTTTTCCTTGTCTACCCAGCCAAAAGGATCGATGTATTTGTCATAAATATTATAATTGTTCTTGATTGTAAGTAAATTACATTTATGATTCTTAAATGTTCAGCGGGAATTAATAAAGGGGGGATAAATTAGAATTAGGATTGATGATTATTCAATTTTCAGCCCTAAAGATTTCAACAATGAAGACAATCTGGAAAAGACAAAGAAAGCAGCATATTGTTTTGTGAAATCCATGATGAAAGAATAAGTTTTATTTTGATTTGTCAGAAAAGGAAAAAACATGAAAAAAATATTATTATCCTTTATTCTTTTGATGACGATCCTGTCGGGAATGGCCTTTGCGGCTGAGAAAATTTCATCTGTTGAACAATTGAATCGATCCGACATGACGATCGCTACCGTCACCGGTTCATTATATGATTCCATTGTCCGGGAACAGCTTCCCAATGCGCAGATCGCCTTATTCGATAATATCGCAGATACGATGACTGCATTGAAAAGCGGTAAAGCCGATGCGATCGCCTGGGATGATTCAACTGTCAGATATATGATTTCGCAAGGGGAACCGCTTTCCTTCCTGGGTGATTACCTGATGGAAATTGAAAATGCTGCTATCTTCCCAAAAACGGGAGTCGGTGAAGCTTTGGAAAAAGAGTACAGCGAATTTCTGAAAACACTGTGGGCTAACGGTACTATGACTGAAATCGATGAAAAATGGTTCGGATCAGATGAAAGTCTGAAGACTGTCATCGATTATGAAGCCCTCCCGGATACCAACGGAACACTCACTTTGGCTGTGGATCCCACCATGGCGCCTTTTGATTATGTGAAGGATAACCGGGTGATGGGGTATGAAGTGGAACTGGCAGCCCGTTTCTGTGAAGCAAACGGATACCGGCTTAAGGTTCAAACGATGTCTTTCGGTTCACTGATTCCTGCTGTTCTCAGCGGAAAGGTAGATTTTGCTTCCAGCTGCATTACAATCACAGAAGAGCGGGCGGAAAGCGTCCGCTTTAGTTATACCCTTTACCGGGGCGGCGGGGCACTGGCGATTCTTTCTGACGGATCTGTGGAAGCGCAGCAGGAATCTGTTGTACGCAATCTCCTGGACGGGAAACGTATCGGCATTCAAACCGGTACCAGCTATACACCGATGGTGGAAGAGAATCTGCCGAATTCAAAAATATCCTACTACAATTCCTATTCCGACCTGGTAACAGCTCTGACCGGAAACAAGATCGACGGTTTCCCGATCGATGAACCGGTTGCCCGCTATATCAGCAGTGAAAATCCGGCTGTCGGTTATCTGCCGGAATATCTGGATCCATTCGATTTTGCCTTTGTGTTCGCAAAAAACGAGCATGGAGCGAAACTGCGGGATGAAGTTAGTGAATTTCTCCGGAAAATTAAAAATGACGGAACCTTTGAAGAGATTGGAAATATCTGGTTCGGTACAGACACATCGAAACAGGTTCTGCCGGATTATGCTTCCTTCCCCGCTCCGAACGGGACGCTGCATCTTGCGACTGAAGCGCTGAATCCGCCTTTTACCTATATCGAAAACGGTGCCATCGCCGGTTTTGAGATCGATATCGCTGCCCGTTTCTGTGAAGACTATGGATATGGTCTGGAAATAGAGGATATGAGTTTTGATGCCATTCTGCCATCTGTCCAAACCGTAAAATATGACTTCGGGTGTGCAACTATTTCAATCACTGAAGAGCGAAAAGAGAGTGTTTATTTTTCTGAACCGGATTATTCCGGCGGGGTGGTGTTTGTAGTTCGTTCTGAAGATCTTCCCGCATCCGTGACTTCAAATTTCGAAGACATTCCGGAAGGTGTTTACAAGTCACTTGCTGAGCTGTCCGGGAAACCGCTCGGTGTTCAGACCGGACAGAGCTTCGATCAAAACATTATGGAAACGATCCCGGATGCGGAAATCACCTATCTGAACAGCAAAGCGGATCTGGTCAGCGCACTTCTGACCAACAAAATCGAAGGTTTTGCAGCGGATGAGCCGGTCGCAAAAACACTGATCCGCAGCAATGAGGAATTGACCTTCATTCCGGAATATATGAACGCCTTCGAATTCGGCTATGTTTTTTCCAGAAATGAAAAAGGAGCAGCTCTGAAGGATCAGTTCAGTGAATTTCTGGCTCAGATTAAATCAGACGGTACGCTGAATGAGATCGATGCCCGTTGGTTCAGCGAAGATGAGGCTGGAAAGATTATTCCTGATTACAAAAATTTCCCGGCGCCAAACGGTGTGCTGCACATGGCGACAGAAGCACTCTATGAACCCTTTACCTACATTTCCAACAATGCAATTATCGGTTATGACATCGAAATAGCAGCCCGTTTCTGTGAAGCTTATGGATACGGATTGGAGATCGAGGATATGAGCTTTTCGGCTGTACTGCCATCTGTGATAAGCGGAAAATGTGATTTTGGCGGCGCAGGTATCACGATCACCCCGGAACGGGCTGAATCGGTTCATTTTTCCGAACCAAACTATTCCGGTGGTACAGTGATCGTAATCCGAAGAGAAAAGGAAGAAAAAGCAGACGTGGTCGCCCTCCTTGACTGGAAACGGATCGGGATCCAGACCGGGACCAGCTACACTCAGATGGTTGAAGAAAAGCTCCCTAACGCGCATATTTCCTACTACAACTCCTATACCGACCTGTTGACGGCGCTGACGGGTGACAAAATCGATGCTTTTACCACGGATGAGCCGGTGATTCGCTTCATTATGAACGAAGATCCCGCGGTTTCCTATATCCCCGAAATCATGGATCCCTTTGATTTCGCTTACGTCTTCGCGAAAACGCCCCATGGGGAAAAGCTGCGCGAACAGTTCAATGAATTTCTGGCGTCTATCAAACAGGACGGAACCATTCAGAAATCCGAAGATGTGTGGTTTGGAACGGATGAAAGCAAAAAAACGCTTCCTGATTACGCGTCCTTCCCGGCGCCAAACGGCAAACTGCATATGGCGACCCAGTCCGTGAATCCGCCGTTTGCCTATATCGAAAACGGACAGGTGACCGGTTATGAAATCGATATTGCCGTTCACTTCTGCGAAGCCTATGGATACGGGCTGGTGGTGGATGACATGAATTTCGACTCCATTTTGCCTGCAGTCCAGTCCGGAAAATGTGATTTTGGCGGCGCGACCATTGCCATCACGAAAGAACGGGCGGAAAGTGTTCTTTTCTCTGACCCCAATTACTCCGGGGGAGTGGTCTTTGCAGTCCGTGCCTCCAATTCAGACAGCACCGGGAATAATGCCGGTCAATCCGGCACCGGCTATTCCACCACAACTCAGCCGGCTGACTTCTTTGCATCCATCAAGTCCAGTTTTGAGAAAACCTTCATCCGGGAAAACCGCTGGAAGCTGATTGTGGAAGGGATCCGCAACACGCTAATCATTACTCTCCTGGCGGTGATCTTCGGGACCATCCTTGGCTTCCTGCTCTACATGATCTGCCGAAACGGCAATCCGGTCGTCAACTTTTTGACAGAAAAAATCCTCTGGCTGGTGCAGGGAATGCCTGGTGTTGTGCTGTTGATGATCCTCTTCTATGTGGTCTTCGGATCCGTTGCCATTGACGGTATTTTGGTGGCAGTCATCGGCTTCACCCTTACCTTTGGCGCTTCCGTCTTCGGACTGCTGAAAATGGGAGTCGGTGCAGTGGACAAAGGGCAATATGAAGCTTCGTATGCTTTGGGATATTCGAATATAAGAACATTTTTCCGCATCATCCTGCCGCAGGCAATTCCGCACGTTACTTCAGCATATAATGGTGAGATCGTCAGTTTGCTCAAAGCCACTGCCATTGTCGGTTACATTGCCGTACAGGATCTGACAAAGATGGGCGATATCATCCGCAGCAGAACCTACGAAGCCTTTTTCCCGCTGATTGCGGTGACGATTATTTATTTCTGTCTTGAATTACTGCTGGGAGCTTTTATCAGGAGGCTCCAGATTCAGATGGACCCGAAAAAACGCAAAGCTGAAGACATTCTGAAAGGAGTGAAAACCAATGATTAGAATTGAACACCTGAAGAAAGAATATCCGAATGTTACACCTCTGGAGGATGTGAATGCGGTCATCAATGACGGAGACGTGATCGCGGTGATCGGACCTTCCGGCACGGGAAAAAGCACACTGCTGCGCTGTCTCAATATGCTGGAAAAGCCGACATCCGGACACATCTGGGTGGATGATGTGGACGTGACAGATCCGAAACCGGAACTGGGAAAAGTTCGGCAGAAAATGGGTATGGTGTTCCAGTCCTTCAATTTGTTCGGACACATGACCGTTATCGAAAACATCATGACGCCTCCCATGGATCTGCTGGGAAAATCCAAACAGGAAGCTTATGACAAGGGAATGGAACTCTTGCGGACAGTCGGACTGGCTTCCAAAGCACTGAACTATCCGGATGAACTGTCCGGCGGTCAGAAACAGCGTATTGCGATTGCCCGAACGCTTGCGATGGATCCGGATATCGTTCTGTTGGATGAACCGACATCCGCATTGGATCCGACCATGGTCGGAGAAGTGCAGGCGGTGATCCGCGATTTGGCAAAGACAGGGAAAACTTTAATGATCGTTACCCATGAGATGGCTTTTGCCAAAGCGATCAGCAATCGGGTTTTTTATATGGATGAAGGCGGTATCTATGAGGACGGAACTCCCGAACAGATTTTTGACGATCCGCAGAAAGAAAACACAAGACGGTTCATCCGAAAGCTGAAAGTGCTGGAACTGAACATAGAAAGCAGGGATTACGATTTTCTCGAGACAGTCAGCCTCATTGACCAGTACTGCAATAAAAATCAAATTCCGGCGAAAAGCGCTCAACATATTCAACTGGTGTTTGAAGAGCTGGTACACAATATGCTTGCAGAGGTGATCCCTGTGCCAAAAATTCATACAGTGACAGAATATTCTGCTGCTGACGAGAGCACGAAAATGACGATCTGGTATAATGGTGATCATTATGATATTACCAGAGAAGGTGATCAGCTCTCTCTGGCAGTTTTGCGCTCTGCTGTTTCAGAAATGGCGTACAGTGCTGAAACAGAAAATGCCTACATGAACAGAGTGGAGCTGAAAATCAAACACTAGATTATTCTGAGAGGAAAAATGAAAAAAACAAATTTCTTATCCTAAAATATTCACGAAATTATGATTTTGCTGCAAAGAGCCGAGTAAATTCCATGAAAA
>CAYWGX010000087.1:0-10509 GCA_964457635.1 uncultured Leptolinea sp. | reverse complement strand
ATCATTCTGGCTGGCGGACTGGAGGAAGACTACCAGAACGCCCTGAATGCGGAATCCTTTCCAGCCGTCTTCCCTTTCCATGGTGTTTTGAGGAACATCCTCCGTCCGGCAGACGAGAGAAAGCTCTTCATCAGTTTTGCCGATGAAATAAAATTCTTTTGTCAGGTCAAGGTCTGATTCAGACTTGACCTTGCACACGGTCAGATCATGTTCCAATCTTTTCAATTCCATGGTTTAATCCTTACACAATTGTAATTAAATTATTTGCCCGGAACCCGGTGACGCAGCACGGGATACAGCCCTGCTGTGATGGCTTCGCACCATCAGCAGAGCAGTCTCCGTGTGCTCTGTACTTTTACATTTTATCTCATTTATGTTTATTTGTATTGATTTGTGCCGTGATTTTTTGTCGTTTTTCTTTATCCTCTGTTATGATTATTATAGGGTATTTCTTAGTACATTAATTTTTCTCTGTCCCGAGCAAATTCAGAGATTTTATTCTCTGAATTTACTCGGGAGGTTTCCGGGGGCTATGCAGCCCCCATACCCCCGCCCGGAAGATTTTGAAGTTCCCTAAAGAGGTTGTTATGCTGTCGATTTTTTTGGCTTTCCTGACTTCACTGGCGTTCTCTCTGCCGAATGAACTATTGGACCCGGCAGAGATCGGCAAACGGATGCCGGAACATTCTTTGCTCGAGGAATTGACGGCTTTTCTCTCGGTTTTAGGCAGGCGTGCTTATCCGCAGGTCATGCTGCTGTTTGTCCTGTTTTGGCTTCTTTATCGGACTTTGCTGAGCCGGATCCGTTCAAAACAGTTTTCTCTCGCTGCGTTCTTCACTTCCCTCTATTTTACTTTCTGTCTGCTGTTCGGATCATTTGGTCACCTTTACAAAGATCTTTCTGTCTTATACCAAACTGTGCCGCAGTGTGTGATCACAGGGGTGAAAATCAGCGGCTGGATTCCTTTCTTTTACGTTATGGTCCGCAGCGGTTTCGTGGTACTTGATGAGTATAACCCGAAACCGGTAAGCGGGAGATTCCGGACCGTTGTTTTTGAAAAACACAGTTTTTTCGTTCCGCTCCTGATCATCCTGATATGCTGGCTGCCTTACGTGATTGCTTTTTACCCCGGTTTTGTACCTTCGGACGGCTTGAAACAGCTCAATAATTACTTTGGCTCGGGTAATTTTACAGATAATCACCCTGCTTTTTCAAGCATGATGATGGGCTGGGCCATGCGGCTGGGACGGGCACTGGGCTCTGATAACCTGGGCTTGTTCCTGTTCACCGGTCCCCAGCTGTTGACGAATGCGGCTGTGATGGCTGCCTGTTTCCCGTTATTCAAAAAGATGCAAAGTCCTGTCTTGCTGCGAAAACTTACTCTTTTCAATTTTGCTCTGATCCCGATTTGGCCGAATTATGCTTTCTCTCTGCTGAAAGACAGCTATTACATGGCGATGATATTGTTATTTGTGATCCAGCTGATCTATATCATCCTTGATGCGGATGGCTTCTTTTCCCGTGCGGGGAATCTCATTGTGATGACGGTGGCTCTGTGTCTGATGATGCTGGTACGTCATGAAGGCCAATATGTCGGAAGTATTATTTTTTTAACATTGTTTACGTTAACCGGCCCGCGCAGGCAATGGAAAAAACTTCTTCCGGTTTTGCTTGTGCCTTTGTGTGTGATCAGTGTCTTCAATCATGTTGTTCGGCCGGCGCTTCACATTGATGATTCTCCTGCCAGAGAGGCGCTCACGATGCCATTTCGGCAGACTTCGGCAGTTGTTGTCAGCATGGAAGACAGCCTGACAGAAGAAGAATCAGCGGTGTTACACGAGGTTTTCGTATATGAGCAGATCCCGGAAATGTTCGAGGGCAGTTTTGATAACGCGGATTATTTGAAAGGGCTTTTTGATCCCTGGGCTCCCCGGGATGCTGTGATGCGGTATATGAAGCTTTGGGCACGATTGGGCATCAAACATCCTTTGGTTTATTTGAATACATTTTTATGCTCTAACACAAAATATTATGATCCCTTCCTGCCTCCCTACCGTGATATTTACGGATGGTTTGGCATAGAGCAGGCTGATTATGTGAATAAAGGTTTGTTTGATATCCATTATTCTCCGCATTTTGCAGTGATCAGGTCAGCGCTTATTAACCTGACAGAGGGACTGCCCGGACTTCCTTTTACGTCCCTGTTTTATTCATTGGGGTTTAATGCATGGCTGATGATCTTCTGTCTGTCAAGCCTGCTGCGCAGGAAAATAAAAGGCGTGATCATCCCTTTGCTGCCGGGATTGTTCACGTTTGTCATGCTTCAAAATTCTGCGATCAATGGTTTCTTTCGCTATATGCTTCCGCTTTTGATTACCCTGCCGGTCGCTGCCGCCTGGGTATTTTATTCCGCAAAGAACAGATAATCCTGAAAATAAAGGTAGAATAAGCCGATAACAGGTGAAAAATCAACGAATCATTATAAAAATTATGCAAAAATGTAATGATACATAGGAAAAACAGATAAATGCTTAATAATTTCAATTAAAATAGTAAGATAAAATATTGAAGTCAATTGGATTTTCCGAATTTGATGCAATATTGAAAGTAGAGCCTGAAATCAGGAGCAGGTCAAGAAGTATGGAGGATTATGGCTCGACCGGTAAAAGTAAGAAGGATTAATGCTCTTCCGGAAGCATACAGGGAAGAGGGTCCCGCAATACGTTTGGGTTTGGATGAATTCGAATGTATCCGATTGATTGATCATTGCGGTCTTTCACAGGCGGAATGCGGTGAACAGATGGAGGTCGCGAGAACGACCGTCGCATTGATTTATGAACATGCGAGAAAAAAAATCGCAGAATCGATCGTGCTTGGGCGTCCTTTGGAAATAAGCGGCGGTAAGTACCGATTGAGTGATCAGGATGAAGGAGTGAACTGAATTTTGATTTAGAATGATTCCGCTTCCGTTGTTTCGTGAGAAGCTGAATTTCAAAAACAAAAAATCTTCGGCAATGCATGCCGAAGATTTTTTGTTATTTAGACATTAGACGTTAGACATTAGACGTTAGATGTTAGATATTATCACTTCCCTTCCAGCATAACCCTAAACTCTTAACTCTTAACTCTTAACTCTTAATTCTTAATTCTTAATTCTCATTTCTCATTTTTCATTTCTTATTTCTTATTTCTTATTTCTCTTTCCCCGCATTTCTCCCCGCGATGAGCCCGGTTGCGATGGCCCAGGTCAGGTTGTAACCACCGCAGGGACCGACTACATCCAAAACCTCACCGGCAAAATAAAGCCCTTTCTGTTTGCGTGACTCCATCGTGCGCAGATCGACTTCTGAAAGCGGGATCCCGCCGGCTGCAGCCTGCCCGAAGTTGAAGCCCCGATTCCCTTCGATCGGGATCAGTCCGTTTTCAAGGCGTTTCAGATGAACCCGGAAAGTGCGGGAGTCGATCCGTTTGCAGGTGGTTTCCCAGTCCAGTTTCCAGATTTTGAAAAAATATTCGATCAGTTTCCCGGGCAGGACGGAAAGATAAACGCTGCGGTAGGGGTAGTCTTTGTTGATGTGTTGATAGAAGAAAGTGTCCAGCTGCCGTTTCAGGTCTCCGGGTACAAAGTTCAAACGAAGCATGTAATCTTTCGCGTCTTTGTCACTGATGTAATGGCTGACATTCATGATACCCGGACCGTTCAGTACGTAGTCGGAGAAGATCAAGTTGCCGAAACTGCTCCCCAATTATTCCTTTCCGCGAAGCGCGGTGACTTCAGCATCAAGGCGTGTGCCCAGCATCGCATTGAATATGTCTCCATTAGCGCTGACCGGCGCCAGTGCCGGACTGAATGGCAGGTCGCGGTGACCGAATTGGAAAAGCTCGCTCAGGATGCTGGTGTTTGCCCCAAGCTGCGGAAACGCACGGCTGCCGGTGGTGAGGATCAATTTGTCAAAGGGTTTTGTCTTTCCCTGACTGTCAATGGTCAGCACAAATTTTGATCCGCTCAAGGTGATACCGGTCACTTTTGCCCCGCTGTGGGTCTCGACGCCGGCATATTGCAGCGCATCGCTCAGGATTTGGACAACATTTGCCGCAGACCAGGATTGCGGATATACCCAGCCGTCTTCCGTCTGCACTGTCGGGATTCCCAGTGTTTCCAGTTTTTTTCGAATCGCTTCCGGCCCAATCTGCTCAAAAACCGGGCTGATGTCTGCCGGCCTGACGCTGTAATAGCTTTCAGGTCCTGCATTCATGTTGGTGATGTTACACCTGCCATTCCCGGTGGCAAACAGTTTTCTGCCGATTTTCTGGTTTCCATCGAAAATGCTGACAGAATGTTCGGGGTTCTGTTCTTTGATCATCAGGGCAGAAAAAATTCCTGCCGGTCCGGCTCCGATAATTCCAAAATTCATACTTGCCAAATTTCCCTATTTTGATTAAAATTACTATTGTCAGTTACAAACTTCTTAATTGACGCGAAAATTGATTACATGTCATATGAAACAAAATTGTTTTTGTCTATGATAATAATCTGACCCCTTTGAAAAAGGAGCGTGTACTAATGTCCAAAATGCGTATCGTTTTAGTAGATGACCACGAAGTCGTTCGGCTGGGCTTGAAAGTTTTGTTGGAGCAGAGCGACCATTTTGAAGTCGTTGGCGAAGCCAACAATGCAAAGGAAGCTGTCGAGATTGCGGGGCAATTCCGACCGGATATCGTATTGATGGACATCCGTCTCCCCGGAGCTTCCGGTATTGAAGCATGTGAGGAGATAACCCAATTATATCCTGAAGTTCGTGTTGTGATGCTGACATCTTATGCAGAAGATGAGATGTTGTTCTCAGCGATTCGTGCCGGTGCTTCCGGATATCTGTTGAAGCAGATCAACAGTGATGACCTGATCCGCTCTCTGGAATCTGTCCGCCGCGGGGATGCCCTTCTCGATCCGCTTGTTACACAGCGTGTTTTCCAGGAGGTACGCCGTGCTGTGAAGGAAGAGGAAGCGTCTGCATTTGCTATTCTCAGCCAACAGGAAAAGCATGTTTTGATCCTGGTTTCTGAAGGGAAAACAAACCGCGAGATTGCCAAATCTCTGTTCCTGGGTGAAGGAACTGTGCGTAATTATGTCAGCAGCATTCTTTCCAAGCTTGGGGCTTCCAATCGTGCGGAAGCCGCTGCTTATGCGGTCGAACATAACCTGAAGGAATATCTGTAGCCGATAAATTATTTTGAAACAAAAAGGCTTTCTCTGTTATCTCGAAATACAGAGAAAGCCTTTTTTGCTGAAGCAAATAATCTTTATTCCCCGCGGTAATATTCCTTGAAGGACAAGACATCCATCGTGAGCGTTTTATCCCCCTGCGGTGCGGTAAAAAAGCCGCTGAAGCCTTCTGCATAGGCGTCATCCTGAACTGTGAGCAGATTCTCGCCATTCAGCATGGCCGTCAGTGTATTTCCCCGGACGATGGCGCTGATGACGTTGACATCTCCCGAATTGTTTTTAAAGACACTTCTGGCATCGGCAGTACCCAGCACCATGGAGTCCCGCAGAATACTGAGGGTTCCTTCACAGGAGAGGCTGAAGTAATAACCGTTTCCGCTGCTGTAATCCTTGGCCCGCATCATCAGACCTGTTCGATCTCCACGCGCACAGGTGATGATGGAGAATTCCATCTCCGCGGCTCCTTCATTGATAACCGGAGGCCGCAGACGCCAGCTTATCCAACCGTTGTTCTTCTTGGGCTCAAGTGAAAGCCTGTTGTTAAGAGCGACGATACGGATGTTTTCATCGTCGTTCAGGCCTGCAGAGAGTCCGAATCCCGATGAACCGCGTTCAAACGTATCATTTACCTTTGCGTCACCATAAATTTCAATGGGAGTGGCTCCTGACTGTGTCGGCATCGTATTTCCCTGGGATGAAGGTATGGGCATCACAATTGCTGTCGGGGTGATGTTTATTGTATTAAGCTCTGGGTATTGCTGCGGAACAGGAGTTGAAACTGGATCTATAGATGTTTGTACAGCAGATGCAGTTGGTGTAACAGCGTCTATAGGCTTGAACAGGTCCGGAGCAATCAGATTCGTCAGAATTGTGGTTATAACAATAATATAAGTAAAAAGAACGTTCATCTTTGTATCTCCTCATTTAATCCATCAGGGAAATCAGCAGCTGGTGCAGGATTAAAATAATTATATACCGCTGCGGAAATTTGTGAAAATAATGTGTTTCCTTCATCAAAAATCAAATTTTCCGGATGCCAGGTGTAGATGCTGAGAATATAGTCTCCACCCGGTGAATAAACGGTGGCGATGTTGCCCATGGTATGCAGCAGCCCATCGTTCTCTTCGATCCAGCCGTGTTTATGAGCGACAGTGACGCTGTCGGGTACTCCGGCGCTGATCAGATAGGGGAGAAGGTTGTCTTTGAGCAGTCCCATCATTTCAGCACATTCATTATACGTGATTTTGCCCGGAAAAGTTTCTGTAAGCAAACCGCTGCCGTCTTCCGAACAGTGGTACAGGGCATCCATTAAAACGCCCATATCCTTAGCTGTGGTCTGGTTATATACATCCGGGTTTAGATTGATATCTGTCCGGGAATTTGCCTCCGTGTGGATCAGATCCAGCAGCGGAGCCCCCAGATAAAAATATCCGGCAAGAAATGAATTCTTCAGCCCGAGTTTTTCCAGATCTTCTGTCACTTCAAAAGGTGCGAGCGGACCACCGATGACATTTTCCATCATCCAGTCAGTTTGGTCATTCTTGGATTCCGTGATCATCAGCCGCAGTGTTTTCATAGTGAAGGAGGATGGCGCTTCATCCATGCGGGCATACGAAGAGATCATGATCGGCAGTTTCATGGTGCTGGCAGCGGTGAAGGCTATTTCCGGAACAAGGTCTTCCCTGTTGCGCCGGGCAATGTCGAAGCTTTGCCCATCGGACGGATCGCTCAGATAGATTTCCGTGACCTGTCCTTGATCCTGCCAGGTATCGACGACAGAGCGAAGAAGCAGAGCCAGGTTCTGCAAGTTAGCCTGCGGCTGTTCGATTTCATTCACCGGCAGCGTAACAGTTCGGCTGCTGCCTGATTTCCGTGCTTCGTCGATCAGAGAAAGTGAAGCGTCGATGTCGAGACTGCGTCCGGGATGACCTGCGCGGAATCCGTTTCCTGCCGGCTGAACAGACATTGGAAAAATGTCATAACGGGGGACAACCTCGTTTTCCAGAAAATCCCGGACAGAATCCGGCAGCTGCCCAAAGGATAATCTCAGACGGATTGGCTCTTGAGAATATCTTCCGAGAAGAAAATTGAAAAAGCTGTTTTTGCTGTAAACAGCTTCGATTTCAGCATTTAGCTGATCCGTGAGCGCATCGAAATCCAGATTCTCCGGAATCTCGAGCCGGATCCGACTTCCTTGATACTCCATCTCTACCGGCAGGCCGTATATGGAACGCACCCGCTCAACGGCTTCTTCCGGAGAGAGCCCGGTGATGGGAATATCTCCGATTACGGATCCGTCGGGAATGACGTGTTCGATCGACTGATACCGCTGCCATGAGAGAAATGTCAGCACTCCTGCAAAAAAAAGCAGGGCGAGCGAAATGAAAAGGAGTCCAAGACTGGGTTTAGATTCTTCCACGTTATTCCTCAATGCAGAAATACAAGTCCGTACACAGCACCGATGACGGTGATCACTATAGGGTCTATTTTATACCGAAATTCCAATAAAAGGGCCAAAGCAAACAAAATCAGCAGTTTTATCGTATCACCGTTGATGAGCAGTCCGTGGATCCTGTAAAAGGATTCAGTCCCGAAAAAGGCGCTCAGCATCAGCGTGATCGAGGTATAGATCAGCAGACCTCCGCAGGCAGGTGTAATGCCGCGAAACAACCCGCGGACGATGCGGTTTTCGGAAAACTTTCGCATAAATATGACTGTGAGTATACTGACGGCAACCGTTGGTAAAATCAGTCCAAGTGTTGCGAAGACCGAACCGCTGATTCCTCCTTTGAGATAGCCGATATAGGTCGACGAATTCAATGCAATCGGACCCGGACAAATCAGTTCCAGAGCAGCCATATCGGTGAATTCGTCTATGGTGAGCCCAACCCGTTTGGTTCCTTCCTCAAAGATCATGGACATCATCCCATAACCGCCGCCAAAACAGGTGAACCCGATTTTCAGAAACAGCAGAAAGAGCGTCAGATCCATGATCAGTTCTCGTTTTCCTTCGTTCTGCTAAGGTTTTCTTCGGGGGCAAGAGGCATGATGAGGGTGCTGAGGATCCCTGCGGCACCGCAGCAGAGGATCGTATAGAATGCACTGAACCCGGTGAGCAGCGGAACAAAGACCGCGATCAGGACGATTATGATGGAAAATGCCTGGCGGGGAACCGTATGGAGCAGACGGACGGCATTGCCGAGTATGATCGCTATCGAGATCACCCGGATCCCGCGGATAGCTCCCTGGATATATGAATTATCGACAACGGTCTGGAACACCGCTGCGATTCCCAGCATACAGACAAAGGCTGGAATAATGACACCCGTCAGCGCGCAGATTGCTCCGGGAAATCCGGCGATCCGGTTCCCGATCAGGATGGAATTATGGATCGAAATGACGCCGGGAAGTGTCTGTCCGAGGACCGGATAAACCCAGAATTCCTCGTGTGTCAGCCATTTCTTTTTGTCAACGATACCCCGTTCAATGGTAGGGATGGCGGCGGCACCGTTCGTGAAAGCGAACATCATACCTTTGAAGAATATCCAGAAAAGGTAAGCCGACCTTTGCGCAGTACTTTCCATATGTCAAGCCCAGACTACCGGACGGACACGATCCGTCCGTTTTTCTTATTTTTCTGCTTCAAGAAGGAAGGCCGGTCTGCCTTCGATCTCAAAGCTCTGTTCGCTGATTTTCTCAAACCCGCAGCGTTTTAGCTGTTTGATGCACTCTGCTGCAAAGCTGCCTGCTGCAAAGTCAATGATAACCATTTTTCCGCCCTTCAGGATCAGTCTGCGCAGCCGCATGATTTCATCGACCAGATGCGGCAGGTCATGGAACCCGAAGAGGGTATAAACCAGATGAAACCTGCCGAAGTAACAGTCTTCATTCAGCTCACTGTCCGGGATTATGATGATTTCCCGGCCTTTTGCCTGTCTGTGCAGCGTATCCGGGATATTTCCGGATTTATCAGTACAGGCCAGGTACTCCAGCTCTGCACGGAGCTTTTCGGCCAGTGAGCAGCTTCCGCTCCCGAATTCCAATACCTTGCGCCCGATGGCTGTACCGATCTGTTCCTCCATCAGTGCGGTGAGTTTGGTCATCGCTGCTTTGGTAAAGCCCGTTCTTTGTGATAGCTTGCGAATAGTCTTTTCTGTGAAGCGTTCATTGTTGATGACAAAACGCTCGTGAGTTCCTTCTCCGATAATCTCGATTTCATCACGCAGGATCACGTGGAAACGGATCATCCTGCCTTCAATAGCTGTGATTTCAGCCTCACACCAGTATTTCATTCCCACCGGAGTTGGCGCGAGATGCCGGATGTTCACCAGCGTGCCCACGGTACCGAGCCCCTCATCCAGGAGCGGATCCACCATGTTCTTGCAGCTGCGCTCTGCCGAGCAAATCAGCACGGGTGTTGCCAGCACGTCCAGAGCTCCGCTGTCAAAGGTTTTGGCTGTGTCCTTATCCATCACAATATATTCGTCTGTTGTTTTTGCACCGATTTCTATGGTTTTCATACATTCCTTCTATATTCTGATTCTGCTGTAAATTTTAAATCATTACGCACGATTTCTGCTTTATCTGTGATTGAATTTGTAAAAAATGGCAGTTTTATTTATAATTATCCTGTCGTAAATGATGGAATACCACAAAATTGAGGACTTATGTCAAATGGACGTTATATTACAGAACGAATTGAATGCTCGGAAATCTTCTTATGAGATGCTGCTTGCTCAGGCAGAAGCGCTGACAGAAGATGAACGGCTGGTGATACCCAACCTTTCGAACACAGCGGCATTGTTGGGTGAATCGCTCGAAGATATCAATTGGGCAGGTTACTACCTTCTCTGTGACGATGTACTGATTCTCGGCCCGTTTTGGGGCCGTCCGGCATGTATCCGTATTCCTCTCGGGAAAGGTGTCTGCGGTACAGCTGCGCAGACTGATACGGTGCAGTGTGTCAAAGATGTACATTCTTTTCCCGGGCATATCGCCTGCGACAGCCGTTCACGATCTGAGATCGTCTTACCGATTCATCATGCGGGAAAGGTCGTCGGTGTATTGGACATCGACAGCCCGGTACCGGCTCGATTTGATGAAGCGGATGCCGGGGAATTGCATCGTTTTGCAGAGATAATTGAGAGAAATTGCGACTGGTCCGGTTTCCGGGTGATGTGATCAAAAAATCCACAGTCACAAATTTGAGGAAATTCCTTTACAAATCTCGGGACGGTGATACAATATTGACTGTTCAAAAGATGGGCACTCGTCTAATGGCAGGA
>CAYWGX010000086.1:0-10517 GCA_964457635.1 uncultured Leptolinea sp. | reverse complement strand
TCGTCCCGGAAGCCTACATGGATGTCCAGTACACCAACAGCTGGTATGATCCGAATGCTGAAGCTGCTGCTGCCGAAGCGCTGATCGCCCGCGGTTGTGTCATCATCGGCCAGCATGCTGACTCCACCGGTGCACCGTCCGCTATTCAGGCTGCCCAGGATAAGGGGACAACTGTCTACAGCGTTGGTTATAACATCGACATGCGTGCTGTTGCCCCGACTGCTGCTCTGACCAGTGCTCAGAACTGCTGGGTCGAACTCTACACCCCGATGATCGAAATGGCTATGAAGGGTGAAGAAATGCCGAAGGATTACTCCGTGGGTTATGCTCATGACGGTGTTCAGATCTCTGAACTGGGTGAATCCTGCGCTCCGGGTACCGCAGAAGCTGTTGCTGCAGCCATCGCCGGTATCAAAGATGGTTCCCTGAACGTCTTCGATACTGCCAACTTCACAGTCGGCGGCGAAACTGTCACCTCTGCTTTCGCTCTTGACACCGATGGCGACTGGGTGACTGACAGTGAAGAAGTCATCATTGACGGCATCTTCCATGAGTCTGAAGTTATCTCTGCTCCTTACTTCAGCCTCCGCATCGATGGCATCACTGAACTGACCAACGAATAATTTTGCTGATTTTTAGCTCGGGGAGCAACTTGCTCCCCGGGCATTTTTATAGCTCTGTACAACAGAATCACGGGTTTTCGCGGTTCTGTTTTATGGGGATACAAAAAAATCAGATGTATTCAGAAGCTTTAGTTGCCGGAAGATTCCCGGAATCTTTCGGGGAAAGGAAGTCTCCCTTGAGTATTAAGAATGCTGTAAAAATGGTGGATATCACGAAAACATTTGGCGCCAAGGCAAACCCGGTCGTGGCAAATAATAAAGTTTGTCTTGACATCAATTATGGTGAAGTTTTAGCTCTTCTGGGTGAAAATGGCAGCGGTAAAACCACATTGATGAACATGCTTTCCGGTATTTATGCCCCGGACAGCGGTGATATTTTTGTCAACGGTAAACACGTGGTCATCAATGATCCGGCAGATGCTTTTAACCTTCATATCGGTATGATCCATCAGCATTTCAAACTGGTGGATGTCATGACAGCTGCTGAAAACATTATACTGGGTCTGAATGAAGGCAAGCTTGTCGATCTGAAAAATGTCCGGACCAGAGTGAAAGAATTTTGTGATAATTATGGCTTTGTGGTCGATCCGGATAAAAAAGTTTATGATATGTCTGTTTCCGAAAAACAGACACTGGAGATCGTAAAGCAGCTTTACCGCGGGGCAGATATCCTGATCCTGGATGAGCCGACAGCGGTTTTGACCCCGCAGGAGACGCAAAAGCTTTTCGCGGTGCTGCGCAACATGAAAGCGGACGGTAAGGCAGTCGTTATCATTACCCATAAGCTGCATGAGGTGATGGATATCTCTGACCGTGTGGTTGTTTTGCTCAAGGGTAACTATGTGGGTGAATTGATGACGAAGGATACCAACCCGCAGGAACTGACCAATATGATGGTCGGACGTCCGACGACCCTGAACATCGATCGTTCCGAACCGAAAAACCTGCGCAAATGTCTGGAAGTCAAAAACCTTTCCGTGAAAGATATTTATGGGGTGATGAAGCTCATCAATGTCAATTTCACTGCTTATGGTGGTGAGGTTCTTGGGGTCGCGGGTATCTCCGGTTCCGGTCAGCGTGAATTGCTGGAAGCGATTGCAGGACTGCAGAAACTGGAGCCGGGAGCCGAAATTTTATATACACCCAATAAGCAAGGCGCCAAAGAGGAAGATCTGGCACACCTTTCACCGGTTCAGATCAAGGATCTTGGTGTCAGTCTGGCGTTTGTACCGGAAGATCGGCTTGGTATGGGGTTAGTTGGCAATATGGATATTGCTGAAAACATGATGCTGAAAAGCTATCAGAATGGCAAAGGTCCTCTGCTGGACCTGAAAAGACCGAAAGATTTGGCGGAAAAGGTCGTGAAAGATCTTGAAGTCCTGACGCCATCCATTCATACGCCGGTTCGTCTTTTGTCCGGCGGTAATATCCAGAAGGTTCTGGTAGGGCGCGAAATCGAGCAGCATCCTTCCCTGATCATGACTGCCTACGCGGTTCGCGGTCTGGATATCAACACTTCCTATACCATTTATAACCTGATGGATGAGCAGAAACAGAAAGGCGTTGCGGTCATCTTTGTCGGCGAAGACCTGGATGTTTTGCTGGAGCTTTGTGATCGGATCCTTGTGCTTTGTGCCGGGCAGGTCAGCGGTATCGTTGATGCCCGCAAGACCACAAAGGAAGAAGTCGGTCTGATGATGACCCATCTTGGAGAGAATTAGGAGGAATGATGAACGCTGATAAGAAAGAACCTTTATTCCGTATTTCAAAACGCGGCGCGATTCCCTGGTGGGCTTCTCTCGGGATCCGTCTTATCGGTTTGTTGATTGCGTTGATCCTTTGTGCTTTGATCATCTTTGGAATTACAAAATTAAACCCGCTGAAAGTTTACGCAGCTATGTGGGACGGTGCACTGGGTACCAATCGGCGTACCTGGGTGACGATTCGTGATACGATGATGATGCTTTGTATCGGCCTTGGTCTGGCACCGGCTTTCAAGATGAAATTCTGGAATATCGGTGCGGAAGGTCAGGTGTTGGTTGGCGGTATTGCCGCAGCAGCCTGCATGCTTTATCTGCCGAAGACACTGCCGAACTGGCTGGCCCTGGTGATCATGTGCTGTGCCAGTGCTTTGGCCGGCGCGATCTGGGGATTCTTCCCCGGTTTCTGCAAGGCTACGATCAACACCAATGAAACGCTGTTCACGCTGATGATGAACTATATTGCCATTCGCCTTACTGCATTCTTTGTTGCCAAGTGGGAAAACCCTTACGGTTCCAATACGGTAGGCATCATCAATTCACAGTCCCGCTTTGGCTGGTTTCCCAAGGTGTTTGGACAACAGTACGGATTGAATGTGATTCTGGTCCTTGTGCTGACGATTTTTATTTTCATTTATTTGAAATATACAAAGCACGGGTTTGAAATCGCGGTTGTCGGTGACAGTGAAAACACTGCCCGCTACTGTGCCATGGATGTCAAGAAGGTCATTATCCGCACCATGATGCTCTCCGGTGCCATCTGCGGTATTGCCGGGTTCCTGGCGGTAGCCGGTGCCGGTCATACGATTTCAACGGATACTGCCGGCGGACGCGGGTTCACAACGATCATTGTCGCTTGGATGTCTAAATTCAATTCCTTCATCATGGCAGTGGTTTCAGCATTCCTGGTTTTCCTGGAAAAGGGTGCTATGCAGATCGCGTCACAATACCAGCTTTCGGATTATATTTCCAATGTGGTCAAAGGGATCATCCTGATTTTCCTGTTGGGCAGTGAATTCTTTGTGAATTTTAAAGTACGACTCCGCAGGTCCCATAAATAGGAGGTGATGAAATGACACAGGCACAAGTAATTGCATTAATAAACTCTTCTGTTGTTTTCGGGACAGTGATTCTTTTTGGAGCTGTCGGTGAGATTCTGACGGAAAAAGGCGGTAACCTGAACTTGGGCGTGCCGGGCATCATGTATATGGGCGGTATTGCAGGACTAATCGGTACCTTCTATTATGAAAAGTCTGCCGGAGCAAATGCTGTACCGATCGTTTGTATTTTGATCGCCATTGTGTGCGCATTGACCGCATCTTTCCTCAGCGGGCTGTTGTTTGCTTTCATGACAGTAACGCTGCGCTGCAATCAAAATATCATGGGTCTGGCTTTCAATATTTTCGCGGCCGGTTTTGCAAATTTTTACGGCGGTTCCCTGAATAAGCTGGCCGGCGGTGTAGGACAGATCAATGTTTTGGTGACCAGCAAGGCCTTCCGGGCAACGATTCCGGCATTGAACGGGCTTGGCAGTATCGGAAAAATCTTCTTCTCTTATGGTTTTCTCGCTTATGTCGCGATTGCTTTCGCGATCCTGATGCGCTGGTTCCTGAATCGGACCATGGTCGGGCTGAATCTGCGGGCTGTCGGTGAAGATCCGGCTTCCGCAGATGCTGTGGGTATCAATGTGACGAAATATAAATACCTCTCAACAAGCATCGGGGCAGCTATATCCGGCCTTGGCGGCCTGTATTATGTGATGGATTATCAAAAAGGTACCTGGGACAGTGCCGGCGGTGTGGAAGGACTTGGCTGGCTGGCTGTTGCCCTGGTGATTTTTGCATCCTGGCGTCCGCTGCGTGCCATCTGGGGGTCCTATCTCTTTGGTGTACTTTCCTGGCTGTATTTCTATATTTCCGGACTGACTCGAAGTTCGCAGGAAATCTTCAAGATGCTGCCTTATATCGCAACGCTTGCTGTGTTGATCTTTGTCTCCCTGCAGCACAAGGTAGAGAACCAGCCGCCGAAGCATCTGGGACTTCCTTATTTCCGTGAAGAGCGGTAACGGGAAATCAGAAATCTGAAACCTGTCTGCCGACAGGCAGGACAAGAAATCAGAAATAACTGTAATAAGTGACAGATCTCTTCCTCGGGGTCTGTCACCTGTTTTGCAAATGAGTTAGTACAATATTTATAATAAATGAAAAAGGAGAGATAACCTTATGAAAAAAACATTTCTGATCTGTTTGATTGTAAGTATTGTTTTTGTTTTAGGAGTGTTATCAGCTGCAGCGGACCCGATCAAAGTCGCGATCAATCCGGATTCCAAACCCTTCAAATATTACGATGACAACGGTGATTTTGCCGGGATTGATGCCGATGTAATGAAAGCACTGGCTGAAGAGCTGGATATGGAGATCGAATATGTGGAAATAAAATTTGAAGATCTCTTTGATTCGGTTGCATCCTGTGATGTGGATGCTGCAATTTCCGCTCTTTCGAAGAATGAAAACCGTTCTGAGATGGTTTCATTTACCGATGCCTACCTGATTGGGCAGCTTTCCGCGTTTGTCCGTTTGAAAAACGACAATGTGAAAGATCTCAGCGATGAAAATATCCGGGTGATCGGTTCAAAGACAGGTACAACCGGGGATGATGCCGGCAGATATCTGGCTGAACAGTATAATCTTGAACACAAGCATTATGAGAACTATGCAGATCTGTTTGCTGCACTTGAAAGCGATCAGATCGACGCAGCAATCTCAGATGAATTCCTTGCAAAGAGTTTTGTCGACTCTTATGCAGACATCATGACGGTTGGTCAGGTGATTGCCAATGAACCCTATGCTATCGCTGTATGTCCGGATAATAACGAATTGGTACAGAAATTGAACATCGGGCTTGCTGTCCTGCAGCGTTTCGGCAAGCTGGATGAAATCCTTCTGACGAACCTGATGAACTCTCATTAAGTTATTTCTTTAAAAGCATAAAAAGGACCTGACAAGTACCAATAACCAGTCAGGTCTTTTTTATATTCAAGCTTAAAATTTCCTGCCTTTTACATCCTATGTTCTATATCTAATATCCTATATCCTTAATTTCTTATTTCTTATTTCTTATTTCTCTCTATCTCTTTTCCGGGCGTGAAGGTTCGGGTCTGATTTGCCCCATATAACGGCTTACCCGCTGGGAATAGTCCAATTCCGGATAATCACTGAGATAGCTGAATTGAATCTGTACAACACGGGCACCGTAAGGGATCACTACATTGTGCTTGCCTTCATTGCGCAGTTCCAGCGTGATCGTACCTTCAAAGCCTGCGTCGATGACTCCTGCCATCATGTGATTGATGAAGACACGTCCCAGACTGGATTTCGTGTAGACCTGTCCGCAGACATCCTTCGGCATGCGGAAGTATTCACGGGAACAGCCGAGAAAAAGGTCTCCCGGGGCAAGCAAAACTCCTTCGTCAGAATTGACTTCCTGGAGTTCCCAATAATCTTCGGGATTATATTTTCTGCCGAAAACCAGTGGTATCTGGGATTCTTTCGGCCATTGGATAAAGCTTCCCAATGTCAGATCCAGTGTGTTGGGATTGATCTGTTTTTGAACGGTATCCCAGTTCGTCTCCGAACGGGAGAAATCGATCATCCCTGCCTGAATATATTTTGAGATCTCTTTATCGCACAAAACACTCATTACTTGCTCCATTCATACATGCCGCAGGGTTTCAGTTCATGACATACATTGCCCCGATAGATGCATTCCGGTACACAGAAAGAGGCGGAAATTGGGTCAACTTTTCTTAATTCTTTGACAATTTCCTGCATGATACTGCGAGTAGTAGCATCAGCTTTATAGCAGAGGCGTTTGCGGCTCATATTGACCAGTGCCTGAAAATTCATGTCCATGGCATGGGTGACCAAAGCATCCTGACGTTCTGCTCCCCGTTCCGGGTTGACACGCTGCGATTGGACAAAATGTTCAACGCCGTATTTATGCCGAACCAGATGCACACTGCAGTAGTACGGAATTTCGTGCATGATAATCGTGTACATCAGCGTACGTACCGGTGAATGTTCTGCCGCCAGGATCTTTCGCTTCCATTCATCGGAAGGTATTTTGGCGGAATCCTTACCCTGCGTCATGCGTGCCAAAAGCAGGCAACGTGCCCAGTCTTTATCAGTCGGATAACGTACGATCTCGATTCTCATGCACACCTCCATCCGTTTGGATATTATAACAGGCTTTCCTTTTTCCGTAAACTGAAAGGCCGATTCACGAACGGAATCGGCCCTTACAAACTACAAACTAAATTCTATCCTATATCCTTGCTCCTAATACTCCTGGAGCGGGATATTCGGCTGTTTCTTCGGTCCGCCGGTATTGGTATAAGTAAATACATAACTGACCTTTTTGGTGCCTTCAGCGACGATCCCGTACACATAATCCCCCGCGCCGCCTCTCGGACAGATCACAATGGATCCTGATGGTCTTGTGGTCGTGTAAATCCGCTTCTGGTTGATCGAAAAATGGATCTGTGCGGCATCCCTGACCGTCCAGTAAACGGTGGGACAAAAACCGTTATCCCCTTTGTAGTAATTCGGCTGCCACTGGGTGATCACCGGCGGAGCACCTACCGGCGGGGCGTCAACGGTTTGGTCGGTTACGATGATTTTCGCTGTGAGCTTTGGCCCGAAAAAGCTGCCGTCAGGTGCCCGCATTTGATAGTATCCTGTATATTCTCCGGGAGCCTGAGGTGCGAGCATGCTCATGGGAACGTCCACGGTAGTTCCAGGAATGGTGAGAGACGGGATCGGAACGGAATTCGCGCTCATGTAATCCCCGTCAGTGAAAACAATGGAATAGCCTTCATACCATTTGCAGGAACCATTATTATAGATGCGCCAGGTTTTGGTGAAGGTCTTCCCAGGGTTGATCTTTGATCCGTCCGGGTAGGAAACATCGGACATATAAACCATCACGTTCTTGCAGTTGACCGGTTGGTCGATGGGCGGGATGGGCGTTGGTGTTGGCATGGCGGCCGGGTTCCGCACGATTTCAGACTGCCGTGCAATCGTAACTTCAGCTTCATCCCCGCCTCCTTCAATATATTTCTGCAGCAGTGCATTTAGTGTCCCGTCAGCTTTCAGCTTCTGCAGACCGTCATTGATCCTGGTAATCAGTTCCTCTGAGCCGGGAGCTGCGGCAAATGCATAGTCTTCATCTCCGATGTCATCATTGACGACTTTAAAATTACCGCTTTTTTGATAACTCTGCTTGTAGGTGTCAGTATCCATCATGAACAGGTCGATCGTACTATTCTGCAGTGCTTTGCAGGCGGAGTCCACGGATGAGAAGGTGTAGATGTTTTGCGTGCTGAGCAGCCCTTCCCCGACGAGGTTGGTCTTCAGCCATTGGTCATAGCTGGACCCTCTTTGGACCCCGAAGCGAAAACTGAGCATATCGTTCAGAGCCAGCTTGTCCGGAATATTGCTGTTTTGGGATGCAATAATGATTGCCTGATTGGAATAATAGCTTTGGGAATAAAGGAGCACTTTTTCCCGTTCCGGGGTGATGGAAAAACCGCCCCCGATGAGGTCGACCTGTCCGACGCTGACAGAATCGATCAGCCCGTCAAAGGCCATGTCATAAAACTGCAGCGTAAAATCCTCCCTTTTGCCGATTTCATTGAGGAGCTCAATATCCAGGCCGGTCATTTCATTGTTATAGTTATAATAAACAAAAGGCCGATATCCCGCATAAGTGCCGAAATTTATTTTCTCCGCAGAAACCGCGGCTGCCTTGAACAGGAATATCACCAGAAAAACAAATAAAAGCTGTTTCTTCATTCATCCCTCCTGATTGAAATAATATACATATATTATAACCAATTGAACGCTAAATACTCAAAAAATAAAAATACATAATGGATTGTTTTTTTCAGGATAAAGGATTTTAATACACATTTGCAGATGTTATCCATTATAATTATCATGATGGTTATTTAAGAGGAGAGAAAGGAGCCCCCTATATGAAAAAAATCCTGATGATTTTACTCGCTTTATGGACAGCACTGACAGTTACTGCAGTCAATGCTGATGACCTTGCAGACGTAAAACAATCCGGTGTGCTGAAAATGGGTGTACCGCCGGATTACATTCCATTCGTTTTTATAGATGAGTCCGGGAATAACACGGGTTTGGATGTTGCACTTGTACAGGAAATCGGACGGCGCATGGGCGTTCAGGTTCAGGTTTATAATCTGGCTTTTGACGGTATGATTGATTCTTTGAACCTTGGACAGGTTGATATAATCGGCGGAGCCTTTGCAAAAACGGAAGAGCGCCAGCAGCAGATCGATTTGTCCAGAGCTTATTACACCGGCAGTGCCCAATTTATCGGACTGGCTTCTCTCTCGAAACCTGCTTCCGTCTCTATGGATAGCTTCCGTGATCTGAAAATCGGCGTACAAAAAGGTACAAGTTTTGACCAATGGATCAAAACCAATCTTGTTGGCGGTGGTTATGTAAGTATCCGCAATGTTTACAGTTATGCGAATGCCGCTGATGAAATGAAAGCACTGGATCGCCGTGACGTTGATTTGGTAGTTCTTTCCCAGGATCTTTATGAAGATCTTTACCAGTCGTCAGGAAAATATCAGATTTTTTATGACGGCTTTATGAACGAGAGTTATGTGTTTGGTTTACGGAAAAATTCCACCCTGACCTCTGTCGTGAACCAGCATCTGGTGGATATGATCAAGGATGGCACAGCTCAGACGATCGCCAATCGTTTCTTTGCTATGAAATTCGGCGAAGCACAGGTGACGATCTCCCGTGACAGTTCCATCCCGACAGCTACCCCGAACATTCCGGTTGTTGTTATCCCGGCACAAAATGCCGCGGCAAATTGTAAAAATGCCATGGTGTTTGTTTCCGATGTGACCATTACAGATGGACATCAAGTTGCCCGCGGAGAACAATTCAGAAAGGTTTGGCGGGTCCAGAACACCGGTACCTGTACATGGACACCAAACTATACCTTTGTGTTTGTTTCCGGTGATCAGATGAGCGGCCGCAACATCAGTGTTCCAATGAATGTGGGCCCGGGTTCTCAGGTCGATTTGGCTGTGGATATGGTAGCTCCGGTCACAGACGGGACTTATCGCGGATACTGGCAGATGCGTTCTCCTCAGGGGCAGAATTTCGGTGAAACCATCTGGGCGAAAGTTCGCGTCAGCGGTGGTGGCGGCGGCGGATACAACCCGAATTTGCCCGTTATCAATGCTTTCTATCCTGATTTTTACGCCGGATCGACCGGTACCTGCCCGACAGTCTATTGGCAGACGACTAATACAGCAAGGGTTGATATTTCGGTGGATAATTATGCCGCGGCTTCAAGTTATTCAGCCAACGGCGCTCAGCAGATTTGCGGTCCGCTGCTGAATCCGGGTACACATACTGTGCAGATCGCCGCGTTGTCTGCAACAGATACGGCTTATTCCTCTTTTACATACACAACCAGAAACGGCGGAGAAGGACAGCAGCAGGTCGTCCCGACGATCAACTACTTCTACCCTGAGTCCAATTCAGGCACCGAAGGCAATTGCGTGACGGTTTACTGGTCCGTTTCCAATGCATCGATTGTTGCCGTTGATGTGGATGGAGAGAACGTGAAGAACAGTTATGATGCTACCGCGACCCGAACGATTTGCGGTCCGATCGTAAGTCCCGGATACCATACAGTTACACTCACTGCCCGCAGTGTCACGGATGATCGGCAGGCTTCCTTTGGTTATACGACGAACCGGGAAGAGGGACAGCATCGTGTTGTTCCGAGTGTTGATTATTTCTATGTGGATCCTTCAGAAGGAGAAATGGGTGACTATACAACTGCTTACTGGTCCGTTTCAAATGCAGCCAGCGTAGACATTTTTGTTGATGGCAATCAAATTGAATCCAATCAGCCGCCCAGTGGTTCCTGCATGATTTCAGCTACGATCCAGGATGAAGGCCGGCATGAGATTCAATTGCGTGCTCGCTCGGTAACGGATGATGTTTATTCAAGTGTCTATTACAACATGTATATTCCGGGCCGCGGCGGCTGGGCCGGTTCACATTACTATGATTAA
>CAYWGX010000085.1:0-10574 GCA_964457635.1 uncultured Leptolinea sp. | reverse complement strand
CTTGTGCCGGCTGCGCGGCAGCACGGAAACCGTCCCCAATGTGCTTCGTGGCAGGGGGGCTTCCTTGCAAGGTGAAGGGTGAAAAAGGAGTGATGGACGGATAGTCATTAATTAAGTAACAAAATCAGAATTTTCCCTGATGAAATTCACAATGATTCCCGGAAGAAAAACCTTGAAGAATCAGGAATATTTGGGTATACTTAGTATCAGGAATCAAATAATTGTCTGACAAATAGCAACGATATCGCTCTTTGTCAATTATAACGGAACAGCAAATCAGGCTTTTTCAACGGCAGGATGAAAGAAAACATGGCATCAACATTCTTCTTAAACGGCGAACAGATCACAACAGAAAAAGACCAGTCTCTGCTGCGCTTCCTGCGTGACGAAATGCATTTGACCAGCGTTAAAGACGGCTGCAGCCAAGGTGCCTGCGGCACCTGCACCGTGCTCATCGACGGAAAAACCGTCAAAGCCTGCACAATCAAGACTCATCAGCTGGAAGGCAAAAGCATCATCACCGTCGAAGGGCTCAGCGAATTCGAAAAGAAGCTTTACACCTGGGCCTTCGGGGAAGCCGGTGCGGTACAATGCGGCTTCTGCATCCCCGGCATGGTGATATGCGCCAAAGGACTGCTGGATTGGAACACCGACCCGACTGAAGAGGAGATCCGTTACGCCATCCGCAACAATATCTGCCGCTGCACCGGCTACGTCAAGATCATCAAAGCCATTCAGCTGGCGGCCGAAGCCCTGCGGAATGGCTTTATCCCGGAGCCTTCCGTCAATGACTGGCATGTAGGGAACCGCGTCCACCGTGTAGACGTGAGAGAAAAAGTACTGGGAACCGGCAAATACCCGGATGATTATTATGTGGATGGCATGTGCTATGGCAGCGCAGTCCGGGCTAAATATCCGCGGGCACGGGTGCTTTCGATTGACACCGCAGCTGCAAAAGCCCTTCCCGGTGTGGTCTGCGTGCTTACCGCTGAAGACATTCCCGGCACCAACTATATCGGTCATCTGGAAAAAGACCAGCCGACACTGATCCCGGTGGGCGAAATCACCCACTATCTGGGAGATGCCATCGCCCTGGTCTGTGCAAAGGACTGGGAAACACTGAAAGCAGCCAAAAAACTGGTAAAAGTCAAATACGAGGTGCTGCCCTTCGTCTCTTCCCCTGAGGAGGCAGCCAAACCCGATGCTCCGCTGGTTTTCGAGACTGCCCAAAACAACATCCAGGCACACAAACACGTCTCCCGCGGAGATGCCGCCGGAGCGATCGCAAATTCCAAACACGTGATCATGCGTCATTTCACCACACCCTGGACGGAACACGCTTTTCTGGAACCGGAATGCTGTTTCGCCTATCCGCTGGAAAACGGCGGGGTGCGGCTGATCACCACGGACCAGAGCTCCCACACCACACTGCATGAATGTGCAGCCCTGCTGGGCGTTCCTCACAATCTATGCGAAGTACAGAACGGACTGGTGGGCGGTGGATTCGGCGGCAAGGAGGATATGTCCGTCCAGCATCACGCGGCGCTAATCGCCTATCTTGCCCGTGTTCCGGTCAAAGTGAAACTGACCCGGACTGAATCGATCCTGATCCACCCCAAACGCCATACCTTCGCTATGGACTTCACCCTCGGCTGTGATGAAAACGGCATCATCCGGGGTGTCAAGGCGAAAGTCGTCAGCGATACCGGCGCCTTTGCCTCGCTGGGCGGGCCGGTTTTGGAACGGGCCTGCACCCATGCGGCCGGTCCCTATGCCTATGAAAATTTTGAGATCGACGGAACTGCCTACTACACCAACAATCCGCCCGCAGGTGCATTCCGCGGCTTCGGGGTGACCCAGACCTGCTTCGCCATCGAAAGCCTTCTGAACGAGATGGCGGAAATCGTCGGCATCTCCCCGTGGGAGATCCGTTATCGCAACGCCATCCGCCCTCACGGCGTGCTGCCCAACGGCCAGATCGTGGATGAGTCCACAGGTCTCGTGGAAACGCTGGAGGCCATCAAACCTGATTATGACAAAGCGATCGCGGAGGGCGACCCGGTGGGGCTGGCCTGCGCGATGAAAAATGCCGGCGTCGGTGTCGGTATTCCCGACTGGGGCCGGGTCAAGCTGATCGTGGAAGCAGACGGCAAAGTCCATATCTATTCCGGCGCCTCCTGCATCGGGCAGGGACTGGGGACCGTGCTGATGATGAACGTAGTGACCGAAGCGGGCGTTCCCATCGAAGACATCGTTTATGAGCGGTCCAACACCTGGATCGCACCGGACTCCGGTGACACTTCCGGCAGCCGTCAGACCACCGTCACCGGTGAAGCCTGCCTGCGCGCCTGCCGCAAGCTGAAAGCAGCCCTGCAGGAGCACGAACTCAAGGACCTGATTGGTCAGGAATTTTACGGTGAATATCTGGCAAAGACCGACCCGCTGGGCGCCAATGTTCCCAACCCGGTCAGCCATGTAGCTTACGGTTACGCTACCCAGATGTGCATTCTGGACAAGGAAAGCGGCAAAATCAAAAAACTGGTCGCCGCCCATGATGTAGGCAAAGCCATCAATCCGCTTTCCCTGGAGGGTCAGATCGAGGGCGGCGTTGTGATGTCCATGGGTTTCGCACTCCGGGAACGCTATGGACTCAAGGACTGCAAACCTACCGATAAGTACGGCAGCCTGGGCCTGTTCCGAGCCACAGAAACGCCTCCGGAAGTGAAAGCCATCATCGTGGAAAAACCGGGGCTGAAGATCGCGGGCGGTGCCATCGGCATCGGCGAGATCACTGCCATCCCGACCGCACCTGCCATCGCCGAAGCATATTATCAGCTCAACGGCATCCGTGAACGGGAACTGCCGCTGAAACACACGCCCTATGCCCGGCAGGCTCCTGAGCCGGTGAAAACGGAAAACGGGCGGAAACATCTCACGGTCCGCAGCGGAGCCGAGTGTATCGGCTGTCTGGATTGTGTCCGGGCCTGCGCCAAGGCTTATCAAAAGAGCAATGACGCGGAGAAGGCCTGTCTGCGGATCGAACGGACAGAAACAGATGGATTTCAGCCCGTTGCCTGCGACCAGTGCGGGAAATGCGCGGAGGTCTGTCCGGAGGGTGCCATCACGCAGAACCCGAAGGGCGTTTATATGATCAACAGGAACAAGTGTACCGGCTGCGGCAAATGCAAACAGGCCTGTCCGAAGGGCATCCTGCCGATGACGGAGGATATGCCGGCGGCCGCCAAGTGCACTGCATGCGGTATCTGCGTAAAGGCATGTCCAAGGGACGTGATCGCGATAGCGGAATAAGGGGGACCAGGAGCCAGCAGTCAGGGGCCAGCGGTGGAAATAAGAAATCAGAAATCAGAAATCAGAAATTTGAAATAAGATATAAGAAATTTGAAATAAGATATATGATATAAGCAATAGAAAATCAGGAAGTAAGGAGTGATGTGTATGAAGAAAGTCGGAAGAAGCGAGATTCGTGTTGACGGATACGATAAAGCCACCGGCCGGACGAAGTACTATGAAGACCGCATGCCGGCAAATGCGCTCTATGTCCGCATCAAACACGCGGAGATCGCACACGGGTTTGTCAAATCCGTTGATACTGCCGCAGCAGAGGCAATTCCCGGCGTTGTCAAGGTCCTGACCTGTTTTGATGTGCCGGACCTGCCTTTCGCCACCGCCGGCCACCCCTGGTCCCTGGACCCGAGTCATCAGGACACCCAGGACCGGCATCTGCTCAATCAGCATGTGCGCTATTGGGGAGATGACGTGGCAGTGGTGATCGCCGATAACGAAGTTGCGGCCAATCAGGGTGTCCGCGCACTGAAAGTGGAATATGAGGAACTGCCCTTTGTGCTGGATGTCCAGAAAGCTATGGAAGACGGCGCTCCGCAGCTTCATGATGAATTTCCGAATAACATCCTGAAGCACACAACGAACATCAAAGGGAACTATCAGGAAGCCATCAAAGAAGAGGGGCTCATCAAGGTCGAAGGCTGGTATGACACCCCGATGGTCCAGCACTGCCACATTGAAAATCACGGCTGCTATGCCTATATGGAAAACGGCCGCATCGTGGTGGTCGCCTCCACGCAGATCCCGCACATCATCCGCCGTGTCGTCGGACAGGCACTGGGCCGGCCCTGGGGCGATATTGAGATCATCAAACCTTATATCGGCGGCGGTTTCGGCAATAAACAGGATGCACTCTACGAGCCGCTCTGCGCCTGGTGCACCACACAGGTTGGCGGACGTCCGGTGCGCATCGACTGCTCCCGGGAGGAAACCTTCGTTTCCAACCGTGTCCGCCACGCCATCCGTTATCACATGATCTCCTGGCTCAAACCGGACGGCAGGCTCTATGCCCGCAAAGCAGAGGTATTTTCCAACCAGGGTGCCTATGCTTCTCACGGTCACTCCATCGCAGCCAAAGGCCTGAACTCCTTCCCGCAGCATTATCCCTGCCCGCATTTTGAAGGCGATGCCTGGACGGTCTACACCAACAAACCGGCGGCCGGTGCCATGCGCGGATACGGCATGCCCCAGGCTTCCTGGGCGGACGAGTGCCACGCGGACGACTGCGCCAAAGTGCTCGGCATGGACCCGATGGAATTTCGGCGGCTCAACATCATGCCGAAGGGCTTCCATGACAACTTCTCCGGCAACACCAACTACTATGACACCTACCGCGAATGCATGGCGAAAGGTGCCGAGATCATTGATTACGCAAACAAACGCAAAGAATACGAGCATCAGACCGGCAATATCCGCCGGGGGATCGGCGCTGCCACCTTCTGGTACAACACCGCAGTCTACCCCATCTCCCTGGAAACATCCTCCAACCGTATGCAGCTGAACCTGGACGGTACCGTCACCATGCAGTGCGGCGAGACCGAGATCGGTCAGGGAGCGGACACAGCCTATGCACAAATGACTGCGGAAGCCATCGGACTGAAATCCTACCGGGACGTCCATGTGATCTCCTGTCAGGACACCGACATTACCCCCACCGGCACCGGAGCTTACGCTTCCCGGCAGACCTATGTAGCGGGCTTCTCCATCCGCCAGACGGCTGACCTGCTGCGGGAAAAGATCCTCAAATACGCGCAGGAAGTGACCCGTCAGTCACCGGCCTGCATGGATATCATCGACGGCAACATCATCCGCAAGGTTGACGGCATGGTGCTGATGAGCCTGAAGGAACTGGCCATGACCGCTCAGTACAACCCGGTCCACAGTGAGCACCTCACCGCCGAATCCACCTACACCATCCGCAACAATGCCTACTCCTTCGGCTGCACCTTTGCCGAGGTGGAAGTGGACCTGGCCATGTGCAAGGCCCAGGTGATCCGCATGGTCAACGTCCATGACTGCGGCAATGTGATCAACCCGGCACTGGCGGAAGCCCAGGTCCATGGCGGCATGTCCATGGCCATCGGCTACGGACTCAGCGAGCAGCTGATCTTCGACGAAAAGACCGGCAAACCGCTGAACAACAACCTGCTGGACTACAAGCTCTCCACCTTTATGGATCACCCGCGGCTGGAAGGTTACTTTATCGAGAACCCGGAACCGACATCCCCCTTCGGCACCAAGTCCCTGGGCGAACCCCCGACCTGTTCCGGCGCACCCGCCATCCGCAACGCCATCATGCAGGCCACCGGGCTTGCGATCAACCATAACCCGATCAATCCTCATGTGCTCTACGAGGAATTCAGCAAAGCCGGACTGATCCATGATGTCTGGCTGGATGAGGAGGGAAAATAACATGTACGATATGAAAGCACTATACGAAGCAGAGAGCGTCCAGCACGCCATTCAGCTTCGCCTGGAACATCCGGAAGCCCAGATCATCGCGGGCGGATCCGACGTCCTGGTCCAGATGCGCGAAGGCAAACGGGCCGGCAAGGAACTGATTTCCATTTACATGATCGACGCCATGCGCGGTGTGAGCATCGATGAGGAAGAGAACATCCGCATCGGCTCGCTCACCAGCTTCTCCCACATCACCAAGGATCCCATCATCCAGAAATATATCAACGTGCTGGGTGAAGCGGTAGACCAGGTCGGTTCCCCGCAGATCCGCAACATCGGCACCATCGGCGGCAACACCTGCAACGGGGTCACCTCCGCCGATTCCGCATCCACACTGCACGCCTGGGAAGCCATTGTGGAACTGACCGGCGTTAACGGTGTGAGGCGGCTGCCCATTAAGGATTTTTACATCAAAGCCGGTGTCGTTGACATCCGTGCCGATGAGGGCGAGATCCAGACCGCCATCCTGATCCCGAAGGCCAGCTACGAGAACTGCTTCGGCCACTACATCAAATACGGCATGCGCAATGCCATGGAGATCGCTTCTCTCGGCTGCAGCGTCAATGTACGGCTGTTCGCCGACAAGAAGACCATCGACCGCTGCCGCATCGCCTACGGCGTGGCAGGTCCGGTGCCGATGCGCTGCCCGAGTGCGGAAGCCATCGCCAACGGGAAAGTGCCCACGGAAGCCCTGATCGAGGAGTTTTCCCTCGCCGTCCTGCAGGACATCAATCCGCGCAACTCCTGGCGCGCAAGCAAAGCTTTCCGCCAGCACATCGCGGTCGAAATGGCGAAACGGGCATTGACTGAATCCATCAAGAGAGCGGGAGGAGAAATCGCATGAGCCAGTACAAAGTAATTCACTGCAATATCAACGGCAAGGATGTGGAGCGCTCCGTCGACGTGCGGGCATCCCTCACCGACATGCTGCGCAATGAGTATCACCTGACATCCGTCAAAAAAGGCTGCGAGGTCGGGGAATGCGGCGCCTGCAACGTTCTCATCAACGGGGAAGCCTTCAACTCCTGCATTTACCTGGCCGTCTGGGCCGAAGGGAAGACTATCCTGACGCTGGAGGGGCTGGAAGGTCCCAACGGAGAGCTCTCCGACATCCAGCAGGCTTTTATCGACGAGACCGCCATCCAGTGCGGGTTCTGCACACCCGGCTTCATCATGACTGCCGCGGAAATCCTCAACGCGGGCAAGCTTTACAGCGATGATGAACTCCGCAAGCTGCTCTCCGGCCACCTCTGCCGCTGCACGGGATACGAGAACATCTTCCGTGCGGTCAAGAAGACCATGTACAAGCGTCTGGGAAAAAAGATCGATTAATGTCTGAGAATACCTCGCCGATGGGGTCGCGGATGACGAGATCCGCCATGGAATCATAGGGAGTCTCGGATTTATTGATGAGCACCAGATGGCTGCCATGGAAATAGCTCAGCAAGCCGGCAGCCGGATAAACCGCGAGAGACGTTCCCCCGACGATCAGCATAGCGGCCCGGCTCACTTCCTCCACCGCCTCTTCAAACACACCCTCCGGCAGACTTTCCTCATACAGCACCACATCCGGGCGGATGATTCCGCCGCATTCACAGCGGGGAATACCCTCCGTCTGCTGCAGTGCTTCGATCCCGTAACGTTTCCCGCACTTCATGCAGTAATTGCGCCATATCGAACCATGAAGTTCCAGCACGTGTTTGGAGCCTGCTTTTTGATGCAGTCCGTCGATGTTCTGGGTGATCACCGCACTGAGTTTTCCACGCTCTTCCAGCGCTGCCAGTGCCCGGTGAGCCGGGTTCGGCTCCACATCCGTCACCAGCAGATTTTCCCGGTAATACTCAAAAAATACATCCGGACGAAGCTTGAAATAGCCGTGTGAGAGCAGCGTTTCCGGGGAACGTCCGTATTTTTCCAGTGCTTTGAAGATGCCGTTCTCACTGCGGAAATCCGGGATGCCGCTTTCCGTAGAGACGCCCGCACCACCGAAGAAGACCGTCCGGGGTGAGGCTTCGATCCATTCCTTCAATTGTGTGTATTTCATCAATTTCTCCTTATCTGCTCCAGGAATCCTGAATATGAAAAATCATCCACATTATTGGCGCAACAAAGGAACGGTTCCGCAGAGCCGGCTTCGCGGCATCAGCGAAACCGTCCCCGTGTGCTTCATATTCAGAATTACTGCATCTGCTCATATCCTGTTTGACTTTTTATTTAAAAACAAGTATACTTCATCTGCATAATCGAATTCAGATTTTCTGAACAGATAAATCGTTCCCAAGGAAGGAGTCACAATGGGATTATTCGATAAATTATTCAAAAAAGAGGAAGCCGTGAGCCTTCCTGCACTGAACATAGCGGATGGCGATATCGTCGCCATTGCCGACGGCAGCCTGATCGACATTCACAGCGTTTCCGACCCGATGTTCGCCGAAGAAATGATGGGCAAGAGCACCGCGTTCAAATTCACACAGGACAAGGTGACGATCTGCGCACCTGCTAACGGTACGCTTTCTGCCATGTTTCCCACCGGCCACGCCTTTGGCATCACCATGCCGAACGGGATGGAGCTGCTGGTCCACATCGGGGTCGATACCGTCAATGCCAAGGGAGACGGCTTCAAACTTCTCGGGAAGAAACAGGATGACACGGTGAAAGCCGGCGACCCGATCGTCGAGGTCGACATCAAAAAGCTCTCCCAGCATTATGACATGAGCACCATGCTGGTCATCACCGATGACAACGGCATTGAAGTCGAGTTTGCCGACCCGATGCCCGTCACCCGCGGACAGAAGGTAACGAAATAAGAGATGAAAAAGCCGGCGGTTCATAGGCTGCAGCCCATGAACCGCCGGCATTATTGTTAATCTGATTCATTTATGCCAGAGACTGCAGTGCAAGGCGCAGTTTTTCCTCCACGTCGTCCGGGGTGTTCTTCGGAAGGGACTGTACCGCCGTCTGCGCCTGGACGATGCTGTAACCAAGCGCTGTCAGGGCCTCTACGACTTCATAATCGGTATTGTGCAGATCCGCCAGGCCGCCTCCGGCCGGTTCGCTGATCTTGCCCTGCAGGTGCAGCACGACCTTCTGTGCGGTCTTTTTGCCCAGTCCGGGAATACGGGCGAGGAAGTCCGGTTGTTCCTGAACCACAGCACGGCGTATAGCATCGGTAGTGGTGTTGGAAAGAATGGATAGCGCCAGCTTGGGCCCGACTCCGCTTACACCAAGGAGCAGTGCGAACATGTTCAGCTCATCCTCACTCTTGAAACCGTAAAGCGCCAGCAGATCCTCCTTCACGATCAGGTGGGTACGCAGTGCTACCGGCTTCCCGGCCTCGATCTCGTTGAGGAGCGGCTGCGGGGTAAAGACCTTAAGTCCCAGCCCGCCAACCATCACCACCACACCGTCGTTCTCAACTTCAGCGGCAATTCCTTCGATCCTTGAAATCATAACCAATCTCCATCCTTCTCCGGTGAATATTCAATATGCTGTTTTTATTATAAACCAAAAAGGAGCGTGACAGCAGTCACACTCCTTTGAGTTCAGGAATTCTGAATATGGAAAGCTATTCGCATATTATCAGCGCAGCATGGGGACGGTTCCGCAGTGCCGGCTGCGCGGCAGCTGAAAAAACGCCCTCGATGTGCTCGGATTTATTTCGCCGACAGATATTCGTCGATGGCCTTCGCAGCGACTTTCCCTGCCCCCATCGCAGAGATCACGGTCGCAGCACCGGTCACCGCATCACCGCCGGCATAAACACCTTCGCGGGATGTGAGACCGTCTTCATTGACAATGATACCGCCGTGAGAGTTCACTTCCAGCCCCTTAGTCGTGGATTTGATGAGCGGGTTCGGGCTGGTACCGATCGCCATAACGACCGCGGTCACATCCAGTTCAAATTCACTGCCGGGGATAGCGACCGGACGGCGGCGGCCGGAAGCATCCGGTTCGCCAAGTTCCATCTTTACGCAGCGAATACCGGTAACGAAGCCGTTCTTCGGATCCCGCGGGTCATCCGGGTTGTTGTAGCCCAGGATCTCGACCGGATTGTGCAGCAGACGGAAGTCGATGCCCTCTTCCTGCGCATGTTCAACTTCTTCCTTACGGGCCGGGAGCTCTTCCATGGAGCGGCGATAGACGATATAGACTTTTTCAGCCCCTAAACGCAGGGCAGTACGGGCGGCATCCATGGCCACATTGCCGCCGCCCACCACAGCGACCTTACCGCCCTTCATGATTGGGGTCTTCGGGTCTTCTTTGTAAGCTTTCATCAGGTTGGAGCGGGTCAGGAATTCGTTCGCGGAATAAACGCCCTTCAGGGATTCTCCCGGGATATTCATGAAGTTCGGCAGACCGGCACCGGAACCGACAAATACGGCCTCATAACCCATTTCAAAGAGTTCGTCAATGGTCAGGGTCTTACCGATAATGACGTTGGTTTCCACATCCACGCCCAGATCCTTCAGGGTCTCAACTTCCTTAGCTACGATGGATTTTGGCAGACGAAATTCCGGAATGCCGTAGACCAAAACACCACCGGCGGTATGCAGGGCTTCGAAGACGCTGACTTTATAGCCTTTCTTGGCCAGGTCACCGGCGCAGGTCAGGCCGGAGGGACCGGAACCGACGATGGCAACTTTATGACCGTTGGATTCAGGAGCCTGCGCTTTTTCAGTCGCGTGGGCATTGTGCCAGTCAGCCACAAAGCGCTCCAGTCGTCCGATGCCGACCGCTTCGAATTTCTTTGC
>CAYWGX010000084.1:0-10731 GCA_964457635.1 uncultured Leptolinea sp. | reverse complement strand
TACAACAAAATTAAACAGCACTCATAAATGAATGCCATTCGATTGATTAGCTATGCTATTATACACGGTTTTTGAAATCAATGGAAAAAGAAATTATTCTTCTTCATCCTCTTCATCGATTTCATCGTCGTCATAGTCCTCTTCTTCTTCTTCGATGGGCTCTTCAACGATATTTCGTGCAGCCAGATCTGCCTTGTATTTGGCGATCTTCTTCGGATTCGGCGACATGAGCATGGACATCACGCGGCCTTCCATAGCCGGTGCCTGCTCGATGTTGGCGATATCGCTCAGCTCTTCCGCGATTTCTTTCAGGTCTTCCAACGCCAGTTCAGGATAGGTGATCTCCCGTCCGCGGAAACGGACAGTCACACGAACCTTTTTGTTTTCCAGGAGCCAACGGCGCGCATCACGGGTCTTGAAGCTGCGGTGATGGTCATTCGTCTTCGGACGCAGACGGATCTCCTTCACTTCGATTTTGACCTGAGATTTTTTGGCTTCCTTTTCCTTCTTGGTACGTTCATAAAGGAATTTGCCAAAGTCAATGATGCGGCATACCGGAGGATTTGCATTTGGCGAAACTTCCACCAGGTCCAAATCACGGTCGCGTGCAATCTGCAGCGCTTCTTTGTTAGACATTACGCCCAGGTTATTCCCCTGGTTATCGATGACGCGAACCTCCGGGATCCGGATCATCTCATTTACGCGAAAATCTTGTGTACTGATAATGAACTCCTTATTCGTTGTCTCAGTTTGCCTGAAACAAATTCACAAGTACAAAATATACCATAAGTATGCAGATTTTGCAAAGGTGCAAGTGACAAACGGCCGGAAAAAAGGTGTCAGAAGTCAGAGATCAGGGGCCAGGTAAAAGGTAAAAGGTAAAAGATAAAAAGTTTATAGTATCTTGTCACTGATACCTGAAACCTGAAACCTGTTACCTGATACCTGTTACAACCTGTATTATAATTAATCCAACAACCTTAAGAAAACAGGAGTAACGCATGATCACAGAGCGTATTTTCGGAGAAATCAAAGGAATTCAGGTTCCCGAAGTAACTTTACACAATTCCAAAGGCATGGAAGTCTCGATCCTGGCTTACGGAGCCACCATCCGATCCGTTATCGTCCCGACTGCGGACGGGAAACGGGTCGATGTCTGCCTCGGCTACGACAGCCTCGAAGAATATATGGAAAACGGCGGCTATTTCGGCGCCAGTGTCGGACGTTTTGCAAACCGCATCGGCGGGGCAGCTTTCGACCTGGACGGGGTCCATTACACGCTGGCCGCCAATGAAGCCGGCAAAAACCACCTGCACGGCGGGATCCACGGCTGGAGCAAAAAAATCTGGAACTATACCACCAACGCAGATGAAAACAGTGTGACCTTCGCCTGCAAATCCGCGGATATGGAAGAAGGCTATCCGGGTGAAGTTCTCGCAGAAGCCAAATTCACCGTCACGGAAGACAATGCCATGGTCATCGAATACACCGCGGTGACAGACAAAGCCACCCCCATCAACATGACCAACCACTGGTACTTCAACATGAACGGTCAGGGCAGCGGCAATGTTCTCGGCCACACCCTGCAGCTCATGTCCGAGGCCATCACCGAAACCGATCCCGGTCTCATCCCCACCGGAAATCTTCTTCCCGTTGAAGGAACGCCTTATGATTTCCGCAGCGGGAAAGTGATCGGAACAGATTTTGAGGCCGTCCGTCCGCTGGACACTGCCGGCTATGACAACAACTTCGTACTCGGTGCCCCGGGCGAATTCAAGAAATTTGCCGTGCTGACCGGCGACAAGACCGGCATCACCATGACCGGTTATACCAACATGGAAGCCGTCCAGTTCTATTCCGGCAACCACATCAGCCCCCGCAAAGGCAAGGCCAACACGGAATATCAGGACAACAGCGGCATGTGCCTGGAACCGCACCACTACCCGGACTGCGTTAACAAGCCGGAGTTCCCCAGCGCCATCATCCGCCCCGGTGAGAAATACTATCATCACACGGAATTCAAATTTGGATAGACGATAGACGATAGACGATAGATGTTTTAGACGTAAGACGTTCGACTTAAGATTTAGGTATAGTACGCAAGGACAGGATGGAAGAAAACCATCCTGTCCTTTTTTACTTACTGTCTAACGACTACAGCCTAATTTACTGCAGTCTTAATGTCTCGCTTCTAACGTCTTACGTCTTACATCTATCGTCTAACGTCTTACGTCTAATATCTAAAACGTATAGGCCGCGGTATAGGGATAATCCCAATTTTCGTACCAGCCGATCAATTTGCAGCCGTCTTCCGTGACGAACAGCGTGTCCTTCGTGATATAAAGCTCACTGGAACCCGTCGTGTAGGAAGCACCCAGAGAGAGCACGATCACCATGTCCTTCTCCAGCACGGTCTCATCAGCTGCGGAAATAAAGGGCGGCTCCATGGGAGTGACACCGATGCCATGACCGAAACCGAACCGCTCCGCCATATGCAGACCCATCTCGATGGATTTGGTATAGATGGCATCAAAGATGTCCTGCATCACCGCACCGGGTTTGATCTGAGAGCAGGCAAAGCGGCGCAGGTTCGCCATCTTTGCCGCGAAGAATTTCTGGCTGGAGTTCATCTCACTCTTGACCATCATACGGGAATCATTCGCCCAGTACCCGTCCAGCTTGGAGCACATCTCCAGCCGGATAAACTTGCCTTCAAAGAAATTGCTGTCCCGGCCCACCGCATAATAGGGCGCATGGGGCCACAGCACCGCTGCGTCCTCTTCGGAAACAGCCTGGGCAACGGCACGGTAACCGTTCACCGGCATACCCCGTTCCAGTGTATGGATGCGGATCGCTTCCGTCAGGCTCTTTTCGCTCACCGCACCGTTGCGGGAAATGTGATGGATGGCTGCCGCAATGCCATGATCCGTGAATTCAGCCGCCTTCTTGAGACTGCTCAGCTCCGCCTGGGTCTTCACCTTTCGCAGCTGACGGAAATCTTCCGAAATGTCGGCAAAAGAAAAATCATGCAGCCGGGCGATCAGCTTTTCAAACAGCGTCTGCGCCATGCGGTCCCCGATATAACCGAGAGAGCCTTTCACCCCTTCGAACAACTCCGAAATAAACGCGGCAGAGATATTGACCGCGGCCTTTTCCGAATCGGTGCAGGTGGAATAGGTGATGATGCTGTCATGCCAGCCCGCGTTCTGATAGGCATTAGCCAGGATCTTCGGACAGGCGAGGAAACGCTTCTGATCGTTGAAAAACGCGATCACACAGTGATGATTATGGCTCGCCAGTCCCTGATAATTCAGCCCCGTAGCATAAGCCAGGTTTGCAGGATCCGTCAGGACCAGCCCGTCGATATCAGGCCGTGACTGGATATATTTATTGATTTTCGTGATGTTGTATCTTGCAGACATAATCCCCGCCTTATTGAGCTGATCGGACACCGTTGATGCGATACAGTGTATCCCATTCCCGGAAGTCGCTGAGCTTCCGGTTCCCGCTGTGTGTCAATTCAAAAATATCGATCGAATGGATCAGTTCTTCCTTGTAGCCGATGGTCTTGACGTCCAGCGCGATGACCATCCCGGCTTTCAGGATCTCCTCATTGTCAGCCGTCAGGTAAGGCCGTTCATACTCCGAAGCCCCGACACCATAACCAAGCCCTTCGTCATAAAGCAGCTCAATGTTTTCTTCTTCCGCTTTCAGCCGGACAGCCTTACAGAAGTCCGAGACTTTGATGCCCGGTTTCAGCATCGTGATGGCAAAATCTTTCAGCCGCATGTTCTCGGCATAGGCATTGGCCGTGTTCGTGCCGGGCTTCCCGGTATAAAACATCCGGCTGCAGCCGGTCCAGCAGCCATTGTAACACAGCGTGTAATCCACCCGGATCGTCTTGCCTTCTTTAAGCAGTGTCAGATCATAGATCGGTGTGATCCAGGATTTTCCGGTGCGTCCCTGGGCAATATTCAGGTGGCCGATGCTGTGTGCACCGAATTCGATGGCATGAATGCGGACGTGTTCCAGAAAATCAGAAAGTGTGCAGCTGCTGTGCCCGACAGTTCCCTCGATGTGGTTCAGGGCACCGATGATGCCCCGGTCGGCGATGTGAGCAGCCATCTGGATGTTTTCCACCTCATACTGGCTCTTGATCTCCCGGCGCTCCTCAATGATCGGATCAAGGTCCATGATGTACATATCCGGGCAGCTTTCCTTCAGGAAGCGGATCTCCCCGACCGTCCAGCTCGAATAATCAAGGGCAACCTTTTCTCCGCAAATATTCTGCTCTTCGATCACGGACTTCAGTGCATCACGGAAAGCTGTTTCGGGAGAGCCGTCATTGATGCTGTAGGTTTTGGCTTTTCCCTCCCAGGTGAAGCTCTTCAGAACACATTCCCATTCCACCGGCAGGATCAGGGTCGCGGAAGAGGAGCCCTTTTTGGCAACCAGCGCTGCCGAAAAAATAGACTGGTACGGATAAGGGAAAGTGATACCGATCAGGTAAGCAATATTCGCCGGGGATTTGGTAATAAAGGCATCATAGCGTTCCTGATTGGAAAACAAGGATTCAACGCGATTTTTTCTTCTCATAAAGGGTCCTATCAATAGATTCGTTGACCGGCCGACAGACCAACCGCAGGGTTCACAATTTACCCGCTGTGAATTTCCGGTGTCATTTCTTTATTTCGGGAGAAAAATCTTTAGATACTGCACATTATTTTTCTGAACACAATTATATCAGGAGAAACAAGCTTTTGATTCCGAAAAGGTACTGTTGCCAGACAATACATAATCTGAACGGACAGAAAGCACTTTATGGTAAAATTTATTTTGGTGGTATAACGAAAATGAAAAGATCTGTCATGATGAGAAATCAAATAGCCGGCAGTCTCCTGCTGATCCTCTTTTGTGCCTTTTTTCTGCTGACAGGCTGCTCGGATTTAAAACCGGAAAGCATACTGCCGGCAGCAGACGAAGCGGAAGAACAGACCGGAGCAGTGAACCTTGAAAACTTTCTTGGCTTTGCCGGGGAAGAACCAAACACCATGGACCCGCAATGTACTTCAGGGTACTACAATGTGCCGCTGAATGTCTTTGACCGCCTTGTCGAAGTAAAGGTCGAAAACGGAGAGACCGAGCTGGTCCCTTCTCTGGCGGAATCCTGGGAAATCTCCGATGACGGTCTGACCTATACCTTTCACCTGCGGGAAGGTGTGAAATTCAGCAACGGGAACCCGCTGACCTCCGGCGATGTCCGCTTCACACTGGAACGGCTGCTGACCCATCCCAAAGCCCGCAACCAGGATATCGCGATCAGCATCGTGGGGGCAGAAGCACTGCGGGCAAAAAATGCAGAAAAACTGGAAGGTTTCAGGGAAATTGACGACCTGAACTTTGAAGTAACACTGGAATATCCCTACGGACCCTTTCTGGCATGTCTCTCCACGCCCGGGGCATCCATCCTGGACGAAGAGACTGTCACAGAGGCGGGGGACCGCTTTGGGACGGACGTCAGCATGACGATCGGTACCGGTCCTTTTGTTTTGAGCGAATGGAAAACCGGAGCGGAGATCGTCATGACCAAAAACCAGGCCTTTTGGGGAGAGCCGGCGAAATGTGACGGGCTGCGGATGATCTTCCTTTCCGGAAGAGTGTCCCCGCTGACGCTTTTCCAGGACGGCACACTGGACATCCTGGATCTGGAGCAGATCGGTTCCGAGGCAGAATACCTGATCCATGGGGATATTTACCAGCCGCTGCTGGTCAGCGGCCCCCGTGTCGGGATCACTTATATCGCCCTGAATGAAACTTCTGCCCAGCTGCGCGATGTGCGCGTACGGAAGGCGCTGCAGCTGGCACTGGACCGTCATGCCATCATGAATGCCGTCATCAGCGGCAGGGGATATGTGGAGAATGGCATCTTTCCTCACGGTCTGATTGGGTATAATCCGGAGCTTCCGGAAATCCCTTATGATGTGGAAGAGGCAAAACAGCTGATGAAGGAAGCCGGATTTGAAGACGGCTTTGAACTGGATATCTACTACTACACCTCTTCTTCCTCACAGACAACAAAGAACCTGCTGGAGATCGTCAGCTACATGTGGGAAAAGATCGGTGTAAAAGTGAATATCAATGAAGTCGCCGAAAGCTACTACATGACAGCCCGCCAGCACGGGAAGCTGCCTTCCTATGCAGCCACCTGGTCTGCGGATTTCAATGACCCGGACAATTTCATTTATACCTTCTTCGGCACACAGGAAAACACCTTTGCACGCAGTCTGTTCTATCGGAACAACGATGTGATCAAACGGGTACGGGATGCCCGCGCCATTGTGGATAAAGAAGAGCGTATCGCCGAATATCAGGACCTCGAAAAAATCATCATACAGGATGATGCAGCCTGGATCCCGCTCTATTCCTCACAGCATCTGTTCCTGGTATCTGAGCGGGTAAAAGGATTTGAAGTATCCTGGAACGGCTGGTCCAGCACCCGCTATCAGAATGTATACCTGGAAAATGTCCCGAATCAGGAAGGGTAAGCTCCGATGAATTCCTTTCGTGTCCGCATTACGCTTTTCGTGATCGGTGTCGTACTGGTTTCTGTCGGCACTGTCAGCCTGACATCGCTTATCGCCATCCGGAACACCGCCGAAAAGGCTTCTGTTCAGTTCGTGAGCCTGCTGTGTGACAGCAAATACCGTGAAATGAACGAATACATGGACAGCGTCCGGCAGTCTGTGGATATCCTTTCACACTACCTGAGCGATGACCTCGATGCAGTCGCGCTTCTGGAAGGCGGCGTGGTGGGAGCCAAAGGAACAGGAGAATTGCTCGAAGGACGGGATTGGGAAAGCCAACAGCAGCAGGAACTGGATGCCTATCTCCATTCCCAGGTACAAGCTGCCCAGGTGGTTTTCAAATCTGTAGCATTCAACACCAACAACGCGATCAGCTATTATTACCGCCTGAATCCGGAACTCAGCAGCACGGAACGGGGTTTTCTTTATTCCAAAAACGGCACAACGGATTATTACGAGATGACACCGACAGACATCCTGGCCTTTGATAAAAATGATGCCGGACGTGTCGGCTGGTACTATAAAACCATTGAACGGGGGCGCCCTTCCTGGTTGGAACCATACTATGATGAAAACATCCGCATGAAGATGACATCCTACATCGCACCCATCTATAAGGCAGGGACTTTTGTCGGCATCGTCGGTATGGACATCAGCTATGATACACTGGTTGAACAAATCAAGGATCTGGATATCTATGAGACCGGATATGCCTTTTTGACCGACGGCTCCGGTGCGATCGTTTATCACCCATACCTGGAAGAAGGTACGCTGCTGAGCGATGTGAACCGGGAATTATCGCAGGTTGAACAGGATCTGCTGCAAACCTCCGGGAACAGTTCCTCGCTTATCAATTACACTTATAACGGCATAGAGAAACGGGCCGCTTCCCAGATTCTGGAAAACGGACTGCGGCTGGTGATGTGCGCTCCGGAACAGGAGATCAATGCTGAATGGCAGGCACTGGTTCGGCGGGTCGTGATCATCACACTTGGGCTGCTGGCACTGTTCGTCAGTCTTGTCACGCTGATCATGCGGCACATCACCCGCCCGCTGCAGCGCCTGACGGTCGCTGCAAATCAAATCTCTGCCGGGAATTATGACGTAGACCTGCCGGAAAACGGTACCGACGAGATCGGGTCACTGACCGGTGCTTTCCGTGAACTGGTGGATCACCTGCGGATCTACATCGACGATCTGAATTCCAAGGCCTACAAAGACCCGCTGACACATGTCAAGAATAAAGCCGCTTTTGATATCTGGGTAAGACAGATAAATGAAGAGCTGCACTCCGAAGATGAGATGGTCCATAAACAATTCGCGATCATGATGTTTGACTGCAACCTGCTGAAGGAAATCAACGACCGTTACGGGCACACCCGCGGAGATCTTTACCTGCAAAAAGGCAGCAGCCTGATTTGCAGCACCTTCGCGCACAGTCCCGTGTTCCGCGTCGGCGGTGATGAGTTTGTCGTCGTGCTGGAAAATGAGGAATACAGGGACCGCAAGAAACTGATGGAACAGTTCCGGAAAAGTGCGGAAGAGAACAATGCCCATGCCGCCCATCCCTGGGATAAGATCAGCATGGCGATGGGCATCGGCGTCTTCAACCCTCGTTCCGACCACTCCATAGAAAGCGTCTACAAACGCGCGGACAAAGCCATGTACGCCAACAAGCGTGACTGGAAAGAAGCCAACGAAAATAAATAAACACAATCAAAAAAGAGGGCGTCCGCCCTCTTTTTTGATGATTTGCATATAATACCTACTCCACCCACTCGAGTTCAAAGGAGTCACCGATGATGACGGTGTCACCGTCCTCCACACCCGCCTGACGCAGGGCGTCCTCGATACCGAGGGTCCTCATCAGGTTCTGGAAGCGGCGCAGGGATCCCGGATGTTCCCAGAAGGTCATCTTGGCAGCCCGTTCAATGGCTGTACCGCGGACCACATAATCTCCGTAATCATTGCGGCTGATGGTGTACTGCCGCGGGTCATCTTCCGGTGTGTAAAGCGGCAGAACCTCATCGGTTTCCTCTTCCTCGACCGGAGCGTTCTGAACCATCTCATAGAGCTTCCAGAGGATGGGCTTGATGTTGCCGGAGGTGGCTGCGGACATGTTCATCGCCTCATAGCCCCGTTCTTTCAGGTCAGCTTCGATCTCCGGCCAGCGTTCGGCAGCTTCCGGAATATCCATCTTGTTATAGACCACCAGCTGCTGTTTTTCGCCCAATTTTGCGTCAAACAGGGCCATTTCCTGGTTGATCTGGTCGAAGTCGGCGATGGGGTCTTCCGCCTCTCCGTTGAGCACGTGCAGGATCACCCGGGTGCGCTGGATGTGGCGCAGAAAGGAATCACCCAGCCCGACGCCCATGTGAGCACCCTCGATGAGACCGGGAACATCGGAAAGCACGATGGAGTGTTCCGCGTCCAGTTCTGCCACGCCTAAATTCGGTTCCAGCGTGGTGAAAGGGTAGTTGGCGATCTTCGGGGTGGCATTGGTGGCAGCTGCCAGGAAAGAAGACTTGCCGGCATTCGGCACGCCGACGATGCCTACGTCTGCGATCAGCTTGAGCTCCAGCGCCAGGTTCTTTTCCTCATAAGGTTCGCCCTTTTCCGCGGTGCGGGGCGCCTGGTTGGAGGGAGAGACAAAATGGGTGTTGCCGCGTCCGCCCCGTCCTCCTTTGCAGACGATGAGCTCCTGACCGTCGTGGGTCAGGTCGCCCAGCATAGCGCCGCTTTCCTTTTCCCGCACGATGGTACCGGCAGGAACCATCACATAGAGGTTCTCCGCGGATTTCCCGGTCATGTTGTTGATGCCGCCCTTCTGACCGTCAGCGGCGATATAGCGGGTCTTGTGACGGAAAGCCGCCAGCGTGTTCAGGCGCCGGTCGACCTTAAGCACCAGGTCGCCGCCCCGTCCGCCGTCACCACCGTCCGGACCGCCCCGGGAGACATACTTTTCCCGGTGAAAATGCATAAATCCGTCCCCGCCCTTCCCGGAACGAACATAAATCTCAGCTTCATCAATGAACATAAACTTTAACCTTAGACTTTTGACTTTAGACTTTAGATCTTAGACCTGTTACCTTCTACCTTTTACCTTCTGCATTTTACATTTTACATTTTACTTTTTACCTGTTACCTGTTACCTGTTACCTGTTGATTTATCTTCTCCCCTTGTCCCAGTCCTGTCCGGCTGCTTTCGGCGGATGGTTCTTGGCCGAGAAGAAGATCAGCAGGAACATGGTAAGCACGTAAGGCAGCATCAGGAACAGGTCGGAGTAATTGCTGGGCAGGCCCATGGCGATGCAAAGCTGATAACCGCCGGACTTCGCCAGTCCGAAGACCAGACAGACCAAAGCCGTCGGCCCGATGTTCCAGTTGCCGAAGATCATGGCCGCGATGGCCAGATAGCCGTAGCCCAGGTAAATGCTCGGGGAAAAGTTTGCCAGCAGCGAATAGGCGAAGCACATGCCGCCGATACCGGAGAGCGCTCCGGAGATCATCACCGCGATCCAGCGGATCTTTTCCACATTGCCGCCGGCTGCATCCACTGCCTGGGGATTTTCCCCGCAGGCCCGCAGGCCCATGCCGAATTTGGTCTTATTCATCAGATACCAGAAATAGACCACCAGAACGATGATGATGATCTCGAACGGGTACATGTTGGTGAAGAGACCGCCGATCCAGGGGATCTTGCTGAGCCCAGGGACAGAAAAACGCGAGGAGACGCCAAGGATCAGCTTGTTGGATGAGGTTCCGTTGATGGCAGTGTTGGCAGCACTGGTGAAGAATGTGGTAAGCGCCACAGCCAAAATGTTGATGACAACGCCGCTGATGACCTGATTGGCGTGAAATTTGATGCACAGAAGCGCATGCAGGCAGGCATAAATGCCCGCACCGATGGCCGCGCAGAGCATGGCGATATAGATGATCGTCTGGTTTCCCTGCCCCAGCACGGGGGCGATCAATACAGCCACCAGCGCGCCGATAAAGGCACCGACGCCCTGAAATCCCTCGATTGCCAGGTTGGTGACGCCGGATTTTTCCGAATAAATGGCACCGACTGCCATGATCAGCAGCGGGAGCGCGAAGGAGAGACCGTCTGTAAATACCTTTTCCATTATCTTTCCTCCTCTTCCCG
>CAYWGX010000083.1:0-10790 GCA_964457635.1 uncultured Leptolinea sp. | reverse complement strand
CATCATCGTGATGGATGACGATGCGGTCCACCACCGCCTCAATGGTATGGATCTTATAACGGTCCAGCGTGATCTCATCATCCACGGAATAAACTGTCCCGTCGATGCGCACCCGGACAAATCCTGCCTTGCGGATGTCTTCCAGAACTGCCTGATAAGTCCCTTTGCGTGCCCGAACAATGGGAGCCAGCACCATGATGCGGGTTCCCTCCGGAAGTGCTGCCACCGTGTTGGTGATCTCCTCTGCGGATTGCTTCGTCACCTCACGTCCGCAGACCGGACAATGGGGGATGCCGATGCGTGCAAACATCAAACGGAAATAATCATAGATCTCGGTCACCGTCCCGACCGTGGAACGGGGATTGCGGGAGGTACCCTTCTGGTCAATAGAGACTGCCGGGGAGAGCCCTTCGATAACGTCCACATCGGGCTTGTCCATCTGGCCCAGGAACTGCCGGGCATAGGAGGAAAGAGATTCAACATAACGGCGCTGCCCCTCCGCAAAGATGGTATCAAATGCGAGGGAAGATTTTCCGGAACCCGACAAGCCGGTGATCACCGTGAACTTGTCCCGCGGGATCTCCACCGTAATATTTTTCAGGTTATTTCCGCGTGCGCCAATGACTTTCAATGAATTTTCCATAACCCTGATCTCCTCACGCCGGAAAAAAATGTCGATTAAGCCGGCGAATCACCATTATACACTCTTATAAAATTTTTATTCTAATTATTGTGACAAAAAACAGCAGCAAGAACGATGCAAAAAGGACAGGTACGCTAAGATCGGCCCTGTCCTTCTTTTCAACTGATTTATTGATTTTTAAGAGAAGCTTATTTCCCGTTGAGAGCCCGGATGATGTCCGGGAGCTGCTGATCAACGGTGTCGTTGTCAAGCTGGCAGGTGCCGGCGTTATGGTGACCGCCGCCTCCGTACTTCAGACAGAGATCGCCGATGTCCACCGTGGACGCTTTGTTGACGATGGACTTCCCGATCATGACAGCGGTATTCTGTTTCTGGAAACCCCACGCCACGTGGACGGAGATCTCACATTCCGGATAAAGTGCATAAATCATGAATCGGTTGCCGGCGTGGATCACCTCTTCATTACGCAGATCCAGCACGACCACCTTGTCATAAACCTTCGCGATCCGCTGCAACTGGGCTTTGAAGAGATCCGCCTGTTCAAAATAAAGCTCGACCCGCTCCTTGACATCCGGCAGCTCCAGGATCTCATCGATGGTATGCTCGAGGCAGTAATCAATGAGCTCCATCATCAGGGCATAGTTGGAGATGCGGAACTGGTGGAAGCGTCCGAGACCGGTACGGGCGTCCATCAGGTAATGGAGCAGCACCCAGCCCTTCGGGTTCAGGATCTCGTCCATGGTGAAATCAGCGCTGTCACCTTTGTCTACCGCGGACATCAGGTCTTCGGAGATGCGCGGGAATTTTTCCTTCCCGCCATAGTAGTCGTAAACCACCCGGGCTGCACTTTTTGCATTCGGATCAATGATCAGCTTACCGCCGGTTTCCACTGCTTTCAGACGATCCACCTCGGATTCGTGATGATCGAATGCGATAGAGACCCGCGGGTCATAAGGTAAATTGGTGGTGATATCGTTTTTGCTCAATTCGATCTTGCCATCCTGGACATCCTTGGGATGGACAAATTTGATTTCATCGATCAGGTTCAATTCCTTCAGCATCATGGCGCATGCCAGGCCGTCAAAATCGCTTCTCGTCACAAGTCTTCTTGTTTGTTGTTCCATAAATACAGCCTCCTGTTTTATTTCATACCTAAGTATATCATAATCGGGGTATAATGATGAGAAGTGAACGTTGAAATCAAAAATTTGGCTCCCAACAAAGGCTGCGAACAGGACAGATAAGTTTTTTCTGTCCGATTGGTGGCCTCTGCCGCCAAATTCCGCCAAACACTGCCTGCAGAGGGTATGCTGACAGTGAGGTGGTGATCGGGAGGATGATGATGGAAGTCGTTAAAACAATAACCGTCAAGGTAAAACGCCCTGACGGCACTGTTGTTATTCTGACCTTCTCAGTCAAGGTCAAACGATAAATATTATCATTCAGAGGAGGAGTAGCAGCTTCTCCCCTCTATCCTGATCACATTATAAATCATAAAATATTTTCTGTCAAGAAGTCATAAACGTATGCTCTGGATTTATTCTGTAGCCCATTTTTGTGTAGATTTTGGCTGTGCTTTTTTTATTTACAGCCGCTTTCTGAACCCCTGGCAGTGGACGCTGTGCCTGGTGCTCTATAATTTCTGCGCCTTCGCCATGCAGGCACCGCTGGGACTGCTGGCAGACAAACTCAACCGCAACGCAGTTCTGGCCGCTGCCGGCTGCGTGATCGTGGCACTTTCGGCATTTCTCGCCAAATACGCGGTCCTCGCCTGTATCGTAGCAGGTATCGGCAATGCCCTCTTCCATCTCGGAGGCGGGATCGACACCCTGAACGAAAGCGGTGAAAAATGCGGAAAGCTGGGTGTCTTTGTCTCGCCCGGTGCCTTCGGCATCTTTTTCGGAACAAAACTCGGACGGGCAAAGGCGCTGTCGTTCCCCTGGGTGATAGCCGGCCTGATGCTTGCGGCAGTGCTGATCCTGCTGATGGCTGCCCGGCACAAGCTGCTGAAGGAATCCCGAAACGTTCCGCTTTCCTTTGCGGGGATCGGCGATTCCCGTGTGATCCTTGCCGCCCTGTGTTTCTTCCTGGTGGTCTGTCTGCGCTCCTTTGCCGGTTCGAGCATGGCTTTCCCATGGAAATCCGTCGGGCAGTGGGCATTGATCAACACCTGCGCCGTAGTCTTCGGCAAAACCGCCGGCGGATTTCTTGCAGACCGCTTCGGAGCGGTACGCTCGACCTGGATAACCCTGGGAGCAGCCGCTGCCCTCTTTCTGCTGGCGGGGAACCCCTATGCCGGTGTCACGGCGGTATTCCTCTTTAACATGACCATGCCGGTAACCCTCGGTGCTTTGGGACGCATGCTGCCGGGCGTGAAGGGGTTCGCTTTCGGGACGCTGACCCTGGCTCTGTTTGCCGGACTGGTGCCGATCATCGCATGGCCGTCCCTCACCGGGCTGCCCTATTACAGCTACAGCCTGATGGCACTCCTCTCAGCCACGCTGCTGCACATCGGCTTCCGAAAAGGGAACATCCGATGAACCTCCCCTGGGACATACTCACTCAGGCGCTGGCCATCAGCCTGGGGATGACCCTGATCCTGGAGCTGAGCTTTGCCCTGTTCTGGGGCATCCGGGAGCATCACGACCTGCTGCTGGCGGTACTGGTGAACGTGCTGACCAACCCGATCGTCGTGTTTATCTATTATTATGTGCGCATCCGGCGTTTCCCGCTCAATTACGGCTGGGTAACGCTCGGGATGGAAGCCTTTGCTGTTTTGACAGAGGCCCTTCTTTATAAAAAGTTTACCCGGACCATTCAGCGTCCGTGGCTGTTTTCCCTGAGCGCGAATGCTTTTTCATACGCTGTCGGGGAATTGATCAACGGGATTCGATAAGTCGGAGGGAATTATGAAAAAACTTATCATGCTTGCTGTACTTTTCTGCCTGCTGAGCGGGATGATGCCGGTGCTGGCAGATTCTGTCTGGACCCCGATGGATGACTATTTTATGGACACCTGGAAACCGGAAAGTGACAACACCTGTGAATCTCAGGTACGGCCTTATTACCTGGCAGCCGGAGAACGCGGCTATGTCACCGCGGTGAAGACCCCATTGGATCAGACCCGGGTGAACAGCTATCCGAACGGAACCGAATTCAAGATCGCTTTTGTCTGCGGGAAAGGCGCCAGTCTGTGGGGTGCCGTTGAAGCGATCCGTCCCAACGGGCAAACGGATTTTACCGAAGACTGGCGGGGAGAAAGCGGTTATATTGCCATGAGTGACCTGGTCCGGGCTTATGATTCCGAAGCTTTCAGCGAAGATCACAGGGAAGAAATCCATCCCTTTGATGAAAGCAGCTATGATTTCTGCTCTGCGGGTGAATTTGTGCTCTGGCAGGCCCCGAATACCGGTGTGCAGGTGGAATATGTCTCCGCAGATTATGTCGGATATATGTGCATGGATTGGGATCCTTCATCCGAGTACAAAATGTTCCACCTCGAAAACATCTATGTTGATCCGGATGGCAATCGCTGGGTGGAAGCCACACTGCGTCGCATCACCGAACACGGCTGGTTCTGCCTAGATGTCATGACGGATGGCGGAGTGAAAATAGTTTATTAACAGAGAAGAAAACCAGCAATTCTGAATATGAAGCACACAGTGCCGGTTTCGCTGCTGCCGCGAAGCCGGCACTGTGGTACCGTCCACCTGATGCGCCAATAATGTGCGAATAATTTCCCATAGTCAGAATTCCTTAGATAAAATTGACACAAATTACGGGCACAGGAAACAATAGTATAATAAAATCAATGAAGAAGGAGATTAAATCCGAAAATAAAAAACAGGAAAAATTATGAGTGAACAATTTAACCTCAATAACCGCTATCAATTTATGGGACTGATCGGCAAAGGACATTTCGGTGATGTCTACCGCGCGGCAGACAACTTTTTCCGCCGTGATGTAGCACTGAAAATGCTCCGGAAAGAAAGCCTGAATCCCGAATTTCTGCAATACTTTTCCATGCGATACGCCCAGCAAGTGGCAGCGCTCGGAAAACTGAACCATCCGTCCGTGATCAAAACCTATGACTTCACCTCACTGAACGGTGTTCCCGCCTGGACCATGGACCTTTATTCCGGGACAAGCTTCAACCAATATGCCGGCACAAAACTCCCGGTGGAACAGGCTGCAAACCTGCTGATCCCCGTTGCTGATGCCCTGACCTACGCGCATCAGTATGGGGTGATCCACGGGAACCTGAAACCGACCAACATTCTTCTCGGCAGCAATCAAAATCCTGTGCTGACAGACTTTGGTCTTGCACAATGGCTGAGCGACAACAGGCATGGATACGGTCAGTTTGAAGCTGCAGCCGGCATCGGTTCACCGGAATATCTGGCACCTGAGCAAGGCCAGGGACTGCCGGCAGACCCCCGGACGGATGTCTACACCCTCGGGATCATTTTCTACGAATTGATCACAGGGCGGAAACCTTTCAGTGCCATGTCTCCGCTGGAAACCATGGCCCGCCAGATTTCTGACCAGCTGCCATCACCGCGCTACATTGTACCGAACATATCACAGCAGGCTGAACAATTCCTGTATCAAGCAACCGCAAAGAATCCCGCGCAGCGTCTCAGCTCCATGAGCGAGGCCGCCATGTTGCTCCGCAGCATATCCACCCCGTCTGCACCGGGAGTCGCCTATTATCCTCCGGCATCATACTATAATTCAGCTGTTCCCAACGAGGATGACGACGACGATGATGATGAAAGCCTCGGCAATAAAATCAAAGCAGCCGCAGGAAACTTCCGGAATAATAAAAGCCTGTTGTATATCGTGATCGGGATCCTTTTTGTCCTCATCGCTGTTATCGTATTGTTGGTCGTTTCCAACAACAATAAAAAGATCGAAGCCATGAACGCTGCTGCAACCCAGGAAGCGATCAGCATCGCCAATACCCAGGAAGCGGTGATAGCGATGATCGAAGGTCAGCACCGGCAAACACAGGAAGCCGAACAGATGGCTGCAGCTCAAACACAGGAAGCCATTGAAGCCACAGCGACGGCAGCAGCAGCCGCTGCGATTCCCACAGCGGATCCGTTCCTGATCCCGACCAGTCCGATGTCAATCCCCACCGCAGTTGCGGTTGCCAACGGACGTTTCCAGTCGCAGTCGCCGGCAGATGGCACAAACTTCATTAAAGGCCAGGCCTTTACCGTAACCTGGAACATGGAAAACACCGGATCAACCAACTGGGAATACAATTTCAAACTCGTGTTTGACGGCGGGACCAACTTCACAGTCGGCCAAATCACCGAACAAGTCATCGGCAAAGTGATCTGGCCCGGCGGTGCCGACGGCATTTCCCTTGCCTGCATCGCTCCGAATTACAACGGAACCTATACGATGAATTGGCATGTTGAAGACCTGAACGGTTCAACTGTCTTTTCTCCGCTGACGATCACCATCAATGCCGTTGACGGGGTCCTGACACCGACACCGGGACCGACCCCTGATGGAAGCATAGCACCCACATCCCCGTCCGACATCTATATCGCGAATTGATCAGGAGTAAATGATTATGGCAATGAAAGAAAGAACCGGACGCAGCCGTGTCAGCAAAGCTGATGAAGTCGCCGCCAAAATCAATGTCCCGGCAGAAGCCTCACAGGCCGTACATTCACGGGTAAGACCGTCCAGCAAAACGGATGAAATCGCAAGAAAAATTCCCGGGACCTCCAATCCCGCCCCGGCCAGACCCGCACGGGTCCGGCCGGCCAGCAAGGCAGATGAAATCGGGAAGAAGATCCCTGCTCCCCAACCGGCAGCTGAAAGACCGGTGAACCCGGTCCCGCAGCAGCCGAGTTCCCGGGTGATCCCCGTTATACCGGTTTCACGGAAAAGATCCGGATGCTGCCTGCTGCCCTTCACCCTGGCTGTTCTCGGGATCATTGGATCACTGATCGTGATTTTCTAAGGAAATGCTATTTATATGTGCCGGTGGGGCCGGTTGCCAGTAGTCACTGTAAGGATGAAGCTCCTGCACCGAATCAAACGGCCGAAGCCGCACCTTGCGGTGCAGGCATGGTGACGGATGGAACCGTCCCCAACGGCACATTACTCTACAAGAAAAAGAAATGGAAAAAATTGCAATTATCGGCTGCGGCATCAGCGGCATGACCCTGGCAAAAAGACTGCAGGAAGCCGGATACAGCACCGAAATATTTGAAAAGGAAAACGCCCCGGGCGGCATCGCCCGGGGATTTAAGGCCGATGGCTGGCAGGATTCTGTCGAATTCTTCTATCATCACTGGTTTCAGAAAGACAAAGACCTGCTCGGATTGATCGCTGAGCTGGGGCTGAGCGAGCGGGTAAAATTCCGCACACCCACCACCGTGATGTACCACAAGGGGAAATTCTACCCCTTCGATACCATCCCGGCTGCCATCGCCTATCCCGGACTGGGCTATGGGATCCATAAGATTCGTTTCGGACTGGCCGGGGTCTACCTGAAGCTCACCAAAAACTGGCAGGCACTGGAAAAGGTCACCGCAAAGGAGTGGATGACAAAATATGCCGGAGAATTTGCCTACAAGACCATGTGGGAACCGATGATGATCGGAAAATTCGGCAGTGAATATGCCGACCGTGTCAACATGGCCTGGCTGTGGGCGCGGATCTATTCCCGCACCACCTCACTCGGCACCTTTGACGGCGGGATGCAGGACCTTTATGACATCTTCGCACAAAAACTGCAGGATTCCGGTGTCAAAATTCACTTCAATACAGCCGTCAGCTCCATCAGCCCGGAACCTGACGGGAAATTCTCCCTGCGTTCAGAAAAAGAACAGTGGCTTAATTTTGACAAAGTGATCGTCACCACTTCACCGCAGTCCATGCTCAGGCTTTGTGACGCTCTCCCGGAAGACTATAAGCAGCAGCTTGCCGCTTTGAAGCATCTCGGCGCAGTGGTTCTGTGTGTCCGTCTCAAAAAACCGCTTTCCCCGCAGGGTTATTACTGGTACAACCTGCCGAAAAGCGAAGGCTATCCCTTCCTCGCACTGGTGGAACACACCAACTTCGTCCCGAAAGAGCGCTACAACGGAGAAACCATCATTTATGCCGGTGACTACCTTCCTCGGGGGCACGAATACTTCACCCTCAGCGCGGAGGAACTGCTCCATAAGCTGATTCCCGGATTCAAAAAAATCAATCCGGAATTTTCGGAAGACTGGATCATCGGGGCGACCAAATTTGCTGCCGATTATGCTCAGCCTGTCCCCTTTGTGGACCATTCAAAGGCGATCCCGGCCATGGAAACACCGCTGAACGGGCTTTATTTCATCTCCATGAGCCAGATCTACCCCTGGGACCGGGGCATGAACTTCGCCGTCCGCTGGGCGGAAACATTAGCAAAAACAATCACTCCGAACGCCTAACCACTCACTCCTCACCATTATGAGTCTTGCGATTTTTTCCGACATTCACGGCAATATGCACTTTTTCGAAGCTTTCCTGCGGGATGCGGAAGCTGCGAAGGTGGACCGTCTTGTATTTCTGGGGGATGCAGTTTCCTATTACCCCTTCGGCTGTGCGGTGATCCGCACCCTGCGGGAACTTAGCGCGCTGTGCATTGAAGGCAATCATGACTCCATGCTGCGCGGTGAATTTCCCATTCCGGAAAACCATGAAGCGGTTTATCAGCTGCGCAAAACCATGGCTGAGATCTCAGCAGACGAGCTGGATTATGTCAAAAGCTGGCCGGAGATCGTCCATGAAACAGCGGACGGGAAACGCCTGACCTTTGTCCATGGTTCCCCTTTAAATCACCTGAAGGGCTACAGTTACCTTGACAGTGACCTGGCTCTCTATGACAGCCCGGACGAGGATATCGTCTTCGTCGGGCATACACACCGCCCCTGGATCCGGCAGAATCCGCATACACTGATGGTCAACGTCGGTTCCGTCGGTCTGCCCCGGGATGAAGGCGGCGGCAGCAGGCCGGCCTGGTGCCTTTATGACAGCCAAAGCGGACAGGCAGAGATCCGCCGCGTTGATGCGGACCCGGCCCCGCTGTTCGCCCTCCGCGGCATCGTTCACCAAAGCGTCCTGGAAGCATTGAGCAGATAGAGAAACAAGAAAATATCGAACGTTGACAATTGAGATTAGCTCCGGACAGGTCTCTCCGGACGGGAAGGCTTGAAAAGTATTTCCATCTGGTGATATCTGTCACCAAATCTCACCAAACACTGCCTTGCAATGGATGTAAGACAGTAAGGTGAAATCAGGAGGCTAAGATGAAATTACGGTTCAACAAAATAACCGTATCAGTGCGGAAAACTGAATACGGTTATCAAGTTGTAGTGACCATTACGGCCAAAAAGTAGTTCGTTTTAGTAAGAAGGGGTGGAGCTGCTTCCACTCCTTCATTCCTGATTTCATTATACATCAGGACCCTCTGTCCTGTCAAGCAATTTTTATTCAGCCGATGAAGCCGAAAACATAGCACAGATCCCCAGCCAGGTCAGCAGCCGCAGTGCCGTTACACCGCCCAGCACATGCCGCCAGATGGAGCGAACCTCCCCCAGATAGGACAGAGACATCAGCAGCCCGCCGCCCAGAAACAGCACCAGCAGTGCCCAAAACGCCCTCACATCATTTTCCTCTCCCGTCTGCACCGCTTTGACAGCCAGCAGCACCAGCAGCAGCAAATCAATAACGATCACGGAAGCCGAAAGCGGCAGCGCCAGATTTCCCGGCTTTTCCGCCCAGTGTGGACGCTGTTCCTTTGAGCCGTAAAAAAACGGCTGCCGGTTCTCTTCAAAGAAAGCATCCAGATTTTCATAGACCTGCAGCACGCTCCACAGCGGCATGGAAAGCAGGAATTTCTGATAAGTATTCATCCCGAAACGCCGCACCCAGTGCATGAACTTCTCGTTCTCCATCAGGTCGTTATATTCCGCGGAGCCCGTCGTCTCCAGCAGCGTACCTTCCACCGGCATGCCGTTTTCCTCAAAAAATGCCACCCGTTCCTCATAAGGGAAGATGTTGGTAGTCATGTTGTTGAGCAGCGGCACCACCCAGCGGTCACTTTCCCGGAAAGTCCCCTGATGGAAGAAGAACAGGCCGATCAGGAAAAACCCGGAAAGCAGTGCAGAAACCCGCTGTCCTTTCCGGCGGACCCAGAACAGGATCCCGGTAAAGACCAGAAGAACAGCTTCCACAGCGATGAAATAAACATTCGTATCCCGGGTGAAGACCCAGAAAAAACTGACGAGAACAAGGCCAAGGCCCGCCAAGTGGGAACGCCAGCTGTCCTCCCGGCCATCCGGAATCACCTTGAAAAGCAGCCCGATCATCAGAACGAACAGGGAAATACTCAGCGACTCGCTGCTCAGGATGCTGTCCCAATCCGCGATCTGCGGAACAAACCCGCAGACAAGGATCAGAAAAGTTGAAAGCGCTTTTGCGAAGAGGCCATTCAAAGAGGATGCGATCAGCACCGCGCAGAGTACCCAGCATACGATCGAGATCACCGTCTGATTGCGGACGATGGACTCCGTCCCGGGCTGGACAGCCAGCCGCGCTTCCGTACCGAAATAGGGTTCCGAAAGCTGCGTCAGTTCATGCTCCAGAGTCGGGTTGCTGATTTTGATCAGCAGCGGGTAAGTGATCGAACGCGCTTCCTGGAAGAAATCCAGCGAAAACGAAGCCTTTTCCGCAGTGATAAAATAAGATTCCGTATCCTGTACCGCAACGGAATCATTCATCGGACCGTAACATTTGATCCGTCCATAGATAAACACCAGAATTAAAACAAACGGCAGCAGCCAATTCAGAATTCTTTTCATGATCTTCTCCTACCTTTCCATTGTAACATAATTCCGGGGACATATGTCGGGAGGAGCCAGAATCCCGCTGCAAGTTGGAGCACAACCGGGACGGTTTTTGCGTTGTTGCGCAGCCAACACGCAAGAACTGTCCACTTGTGCGCTTATTTCTTTGCAATTGAGCGCACAAGTGGACGGTTCCCGAGTGCCGGCTGAGCGGCAACACGGAAACCGTCCCCAATGTGCTACCTTGCAAAGTGATATGTACCCTATTTTCTGGACATTTTTTTGGATAAAATAATTATACACAA
>CAYWGX010000082.1:0-10843 GCA_964457635.1 uncultured Leptolinea sp. | reverse complement strand
ACGATGCCCTGATCGAAACCTTTGAAACCTTCACCTTCGACGGTGTGACCGGTGAGAACATGACCTGGTCCGACGGTGCAGTGAACAAAGACCCGAAGGGTATGATCATCCAGAACGGCGCCTACGTCGGTCTTGACTAAGCTGTAAAATTATTGATCCGGAGTAAGAGGGGAGATTCGCCTCTTCTCCGGATCAATTTAAAATAAGAAATAATGTGAAATAAGAAATAAGAAATCGGAAATAAGAAATAAATATGTGGAGAAACACTATCTGAATATTGTAACAAGATTATTTCAAAGGTATGATTTTGAAAACGTAATTTCTGATTTCTGATTTCTGATTTCTTATTTGGATAGGGGTGGAAAAGTATGCGATTTTTGAGTTTTCTGATCAGCGGTCTGAGCCTTGGCAGCATCTACGCGATCATCGCGCTGGGCTATACCATGGTGTACGGGATCGCCAAAATGCTGAACTTCGCCCATGGTGACGTCATCATGGTGGGAAGTTATATTTGTTTCTTTGCGATGATGCGCTATAATCTGCCGCCTGTTGTGGGTGTGATTCTGGCAGTGATTGTCTGTACGGTTCTCGGTATGGTCATTGAGCGCACTGCTTACAAACCGCTGCGTCAGGCGCCTTCCCTGGCAGTCCTGATCACTGCTATCGGTGTGAGTTATTTCCTGCAGAATGGTGCCCTGCTCCTGTGGACATCCTCACCGAAGGTCTTCCCCTCCATTATCGGAAACGGGAAGATCCAGCTGGGTGAGCTGACGATCTCTCATGTGACACTTCTGACTGTTGTGGTTTGCCTGGTCATCATGTTTATTCTGACCTGGTTCACCGGTAATACCAAGATGGGTAAGGCCATGCGCGCCTGTTCGGAAGATAAGGGCGCTGCCCAGCTGATGGGTATCGACGTCAACGGCACCATCTCCATGACCTTCGCCATCGGTTCCGGTCTGGCAGCCATCGCCGGTGTGCTGCTCTGCTCAGCCTATCCGACGCTGGTCCCGACCACCGGTTCCATGCCGGGCATCAAAGCCTTTACCGCGGCAGTATTCGGCGGTATCGGTTCCATCCCGGGCGCATTTCTCGGCGGTCTGCTGCTGGGCGTTATCGAAACCTTTGCCAAAGCTTATATCTCAACCCAGCTCTCCGATGCAGTGGTGTTCTCTGTTCTGATCATCGTCCTGCTGGTCCGTCCTGCAGGTTTGCTCGGTAAGGTCATCAACGAAAAGGTGTAAAGGGGGACGGGATGAAGCGAAAAAATACAAACAAGTACGTCTCCTTCGGGCTGGTCATTGCCGCATATGCGGTCATGATGGTTCTGAGCTCTACCGGGAAAATCACGCGCTCTATGCAGGGTATGCTGGTTCCGATTTGTGCCTATATTGTGATGGCTATCTCCCTGAACCTGACGGTCGGTATTCTGGGTGAACTGAGCCTGGGACATGCCGGGTTCATGAGCATGGGTGCTTTTACCGGGACCTGTGCTGCCCTGATGATGACGGAAACTGTTCCAAATGCGGACCTGCGGCTGGCAATTTCGATGGTGGTCGGTGCCATCTTTGGCGGCTTCGCCGGCTTCCTGATCGGGATCCCGGTGCTGCGCCTGAAAGGTGACTACCTCGCTATCGTGACGCTGGCCTTTGGTGAGATCATCAAATCCATCTTCAACAACCTGTATCTTGGTTTTGACAAATACGGTCTGCACCTCCAGCTGCTTAGTGAAAAGGGCATTAAACTGGAAGAAGGCGGCCGGATGCTGATCCAGGGCGCCATGGGTATTTCCAAGATCAAGAAAATCTCCACCTTCACAGCCGGTTTTATTCTGATCATCCTGACGCTCTTTGTCGTCTACCATCTGGTCGAATCCCGTTATGGACGTGCAATCATGGCGATCCGTGATAACCGTATTGCCGCGGAATCTGTCGGTGTGGATGTGACGAAATATAAGATGACGGCCTTCGTGATCTCTGCGGCTATGGCCGGTGCTGCGGGAACGCTGTTCGCGATGAATTACTCAACGATTACAGCCAATAAGTTTGACTTCAACACTTCGATCCTGATCCTGGTCCTGGTGGTGCTTGGCGGACTGGGGAACATCACCGGTTCTATCGTTTCCGCAACACTGCTCACCATCCTGCCGGAAGCGCTGCGCGGTTTTGCGACTTACCGTATGCTGGTTTATGCTATTGTTCTGATCGTGGTCATGCTGGTGACAAATGCATCCGGAACAAAGGTGATGATCGACAAAATCAAGGCCAAATTCAGCGGAAAGAAAGAGGAGGAGCAGTAATATGTATACAAAAGATGGAAGCAATCTGGTACCTGTTCCTTCCAATGCGGTCATCCCGGAGCGCGATATCAATGATATGCCTGCGCTGGAATGCAAGAACCTGGGCATCACCTTTGGCGGACTGCACGCGGTAGAAAATTTCAACCTGACCATCGGGAGAACAGAAATTGCCGGCTTGATCGGTCCGAACGGTGCGGGAAAGACCACGGTCTTCAACCTGCTCACCAATGTATATCAGCCGACCACCGGAACGATCCTGCTGAACGGCATGGATACCCACGGCATGTCTACGGCTCAGGTGAGTAAAGCCGGCATCGGCAGAACTTTCCAGAATATCCGCCTGTTTGACAACCTGACTGTGGAAGAAAACATCATGGTTGCCATGGACAAATCCATGAAGTACAGCCTCTTTGACGGGCTGCTGAGGCTGCCTGCCTATTTCCGCGAAGAAAAGAAGGCACATCAGAAGGCACTGGACCTGCTGCATATTTTTGAGATGGAAAATGTTGCTGATCATCGTGCCGGTTCTCTGCCTTACGGTGCGCAGCGCCGGGTGGAGATCGTCCGCGCTCTGGCGACGGATCCGAAGGTGCTGTTGCTGGATGAGCCGGCTGCCGGTATGAATCCTTCAGAAACGGCGGACCTGATGGAGAACATTCGCAAGATCCGCGATACCTTCCAGATCGCAGTGGTGTTGATCGAACACGATATGAACCTGGTCATGAATGTCTGTGAAGGGCTGTGTGTGCTGAACTTCGGACGCATCATCGCCAAGGGAAGTCCGGCGGAGATCCAGAAAAACCCGACGGTCATCGAGGCGTATCTGGGTAAAAGCCACAAGGAAGGAGAAAACAAATGAGTGAGCCTATTCATACCGACAGACGAAGTAAAGTGAGCACGATCCTGAAAGTCGAAGATATCAATGTTTATTACGGCTCTATCCATGCCATCAAGGGAATTTCCTTCCATGTGGAAGAGGGTGAGATCGTGACGCTGATCGGTGCCAACGGTGCGGGAAAATCCACAACGCTGAACACCATCTCTGGACTGCTTCGTTCCCGTACCGGGTCTATCACGCTGAATGGCAAATCTATCGATCACATCCCGCCGCACAAGGTGGTGGAGCAGGGGCTGGCCATGTGTCCGGAAGGACGCCGCATTTTTCTGCAGATGACAGTCGAGGAAAATCTGGAAATGGGTGCATTTACCGCAAAGGATATCAACATGGACGCGGAGAAGGAACGGGTTTTTGACCTCTTCCCGCGGCTGAAGGAACGCCGCAGCCAGATCGGCGGGACGCTCTCCGGCGGTGAACAGCAGATGCTGGCCATGGGCCGGGCGCTGATGTCTAAACCTCATTTGATGATGATGGACGAGCCGTCCATGGGTCTGGCGCCGATTTTGGTGGAGCAGATTTTTGACATCATCAAGTCCCTTCACAAAGAAGGAACCACCATCCTGCTGGTGGAACAGAACGCTCAGGCCGCTCTTTCCATCGCTGACCGCGGATACGTTTTGGAAACCGGCAAGATCGTTGCGGAAGGCACCGGTGCCGAGCTGCTGGCCTCCCCGGTCATCAAACGGGCTTACCTTGGCGGTGAACGTGAAGAAGAACCGTCAAAAGAAGGACAGTATTATTTCTAAATGAATAAGTAAGAATTAAGAATACAGGGGGTGCGGAAACGCACCCCCTGTATTCTACTATATTCTATCTCCTATTGTTCCCTTTATATTCCAGACACAGCATGGTCAGGTCATCAAACTGTTTGGTTCCATCCACGAAGCTGTCAACATCCGCCCTGACCTGTTCCAAAATACGCTCGGGACTTTCCAGCGGAGACCGGTTCAGGGCCTTTTCCATTCGTTCCATGCCATACTGTTCCCCGGCAGCATTGTTCGCTTCAGGAACACCATCGGTATAGACGAAAATGGCATCGCCCGGCTCAAGCTTCAATTCATAATCTTCATACTTTGTCTGAGGAAGACCACCGATGACAAGCTTATGCTTGTCCCTGAAGATACGGAATACGCCGTCTGAGCCGCGGAGCACGGGATATTCATGTCCGGCGTTGGTGCACTTCATCACGCCCGTGGGCAGGTCCAGAATTCCCATCCATACGGTGACGAACATTTTTGATCTGTTATTTTTGCAGATCTGGGCGTTGACCTCTGTGAGGATCTCAGCCGGTGTGCCGCCCTGATGTGCCCGGTAGTTGATGAGCATTTTCGATGACATCATGAACAATGCAGCGGGTACGCCCTTATCGGAGACGTCAGCGATCACCAGGGCCAGATGATTATCATCGAGCAGGAAGAAGTCATAAAAATCTCCTCCGACTTCCCGGGTTGGGGTCATCGAGGCATATAAATCGAATTCGGTGCGGTTCGGAAAGGCAGGAAAGGTATCCGGCAGCTGGGAACGTTGGATGTTTTCTGCCATGCGCAGTTCCGTCCCGGCCCGTTCCCGTTCAGCGGTGATTTGGGTGATGTGCCCGGTGTAATTGATGATGCGGGTCTGCATGGCACGGATCTGCTCATAAAGGTCGCCGATCTCATCATTGGAACGGATTGGCAGCTGAATGACGTCATTACGTGTCAGTTCGTCATCATCATCAGCGAAACCTTTCGTGGCCTGGGCAAGCTGCTGAAGCGGCTTGACAGTAGTGAGGTTCATCAGGTATATGCTGACCAGCGTGGCTGCGGTTGTAAACAGGATGACATAAACGGCGCTGTTGACCAGAAACTTCTGCTGTGAGCGTACGATGTCATCCATTTTGATGTCGACTCCGACGAATCCAAGCTTCTGCCCCTCATTTATTTCATCCAGCACAATGTATGAAGAACAAAGCCAGCCGTATTCTTTCATATAATAGATCGTACTGGGGACAAACTTATCGTCATAGTATTGTTTAAAATCATCCTGCTCCTGTGCCGGAGTACCGATGGAAAAGAGTGGTTCAGAAGGATCGGCAATAATGATGAGTCTGTCTTCAGAAAAAACTCCGATGTAGGCATAATTAATGTCGAAGAGGGCAATTGTATCTTCAAGATTACCGATCAGGCTCTCGTATTCTGAATACAGGCTTATATCTTCAGCATTTCCGCCATACATGATAATGTCTGTTACGAAAGTTTCACTTTGCCCGGTGTCAAGACAGGACGGTCTGGAAAGCATCCAGTTTCTGATGATTTCTTCATCGTTTGCTGCAAGAGCCTCTGCACGGATCTTTTGAAACTCCTCTGATGTGATCTCTTCCTTCAAGTGTTCTACAAATTCGTGGATGATCATATCCTTAGCTGCCTGTGCGGCATGTTCGGCCTGTGCGTAGTAAAAGCTGGCAATTTTCTGGGAATGGACATGATAGGATATTCCGACCAGCCCGACGGAAACCAGCAGGATGATGAAGATGATCAAAAGGTTCATCTTGAGTGAAAGTGATACGCGCTTTTGTTTTTTCATTTTCCCTCTGCCTTAATTTTACACCCGATTAATCCATAGAGCTCCCATTTCTTATCTCCTATCTCTTATCTCTTGATTTCATGTTCACTCTATGTTCCTTACTCAATCCTGCTGAGTTTGAATTGTGGTATACTCTTATTTGGTTTTCATGGGCAAAACCGGGTATTCTTCTACCTGCGGGGGTGTTTATGCTGGAATTTTATAAAAATCAGGAATTTGACTTGCAGCGTATCGACGAAATTTTGCCGAATTGCTGGATCAACGCGGTCAAACCGACTGCGGAAGAAATCGAAAAAATCGCTGCTTTGGGTATCCCGCAGGATTTTGTCACCTATCCGCTGGACATGGATGAACGCCCTCGTATTGAGGAAGAGGATGACGGTACGATTCTGATCGTTGTCCGCATCCCCACTTCTCATCCGCAGGATGACCCGGACATTCCCTACGGGACCATGCCGCTGGGCATCATCCTTGCGGATAAGTATATCGTGACGGTCTGTTCCCAGCCCACCTCGATCCTGGATGCATTCTCATCCGGGAAGATCACCAAGCTTTCCACCACCAAGCGCTACCGTTTCACACTGCGTTTGCTGATGGCAGTGACGAACCGCTTCCTGGATGCGCTGCGTGACATCAACAAACTTACCGATAAACTGGAAGATATGCTTTCCAGCACCATGAAGAACGATGTGCTCATCAAGCTGTTCAAATGCCAGAAGAGCTATGTGTATTTTTCACAGGGACTCAAACAGAATGAGCTGGTGCTGGTCAAAATGTCCCGCCTGCCCGGTTTCAAAAAATTTGAAGAGGATGAGGACCTGCTGCAGGACGTGATCACGGAAAACACTCAGGCCATTGATATGACATCCATTTCCAGTGACATTCTTTCCGGCATGATGGATGCTTTTGCTTCGGTGATTTCCAACAACCTGAACGTAGTTATGAAGCTTCTGGCTTCGGTGACGATCATCCTGGAGCTTCCAAACATCATCACCGGTTTTTTGGGAATGAATGTGAATTTCTCCGGAGCACTGCTGGATTCTCCCGCTTTTCCGGTGATCATCATGCTGTTTTTGGCGGTGCTCATCGGTGTTGCTATTTGGATCTTTTACCGAAAAGACTGGTTCTGATCCATGCGTTTTGTCCGTTATCAGGAATCCGGTGATCCTGTTGTCCGCTATGGCTGGATATATGGTGATCTGGTCGGAGAGATCGAGGGCAACATCTTCGGTGAATTTCGTCGTATGGAGGCAAGTCTGCCGCTTTATACGGTGAAGCTGATGCCGCCGGTGGTGCCGGGGAAGATTGTTGCTGTGGAGTGGAATTATCTGGACCAGACACGGGAATTCAACCGCATGATCTCGGAGATGCCTTCCCTGTTTTACAAACCCACCAGCGCGGTAATCGGTATGAACGATCCCATCATCCTGCCGATCGTCTCCAGACGGGTCGAGCAGGAATGTGAACTGGCAATTGTCATAGGCAGGACAGCAAAAGGGGTTTTACCGGAGAATGCTTTTGACTACATCTTCGGCTATACCATTGCCAACGATGTTACCGCCCGGGACCTGCAGCTTGCAGATGAAACCTGGACCCGTGCGAAAGGTTTTGACAGCTTTTGTCCGCTGGGACCGCTGATCGAGACCGATTTCGAGCCTGCGGATGCCCTGCTGACCTGTCGCGTGAACGGAGAACTTCGTCAGATGGCTTCTACCCGTGATATGCTCTTCCCGGTACAGAATCTGGTTGCTTTTGCCTCTTCCATTATGACGCTCTACCCCGGAGATGTGATTCTCACCGGTACGCCGGTCGGCTCCGCTTTGCTGAGTGACGGGGATGTGGTGGAGTCTCAGATCGACGGAATCGGGCAGCTGGTCAATCCGGTGCGTATGCAGGCGGTATAGCGAAGGACACCGGGATGCTTTTCAATTCCCTCAGCTTTCTGATCTTTTTTCCCATCGTTGTGGGTATTTATTTCGTTATTCCGCGAAAGATCCGCTGGGTTTGGCTGCTGGCTGCCAGTTATTATTATTACATGTCCTGGAATGCAAAATATGCGCTGCTGATGGCGGCTTCTACCGGCATCACCTGGCTCAGCGGGCTGCTGATCGACCGCTTCAATACCGGTCAGCCGGGCGGAGAGCGAGCGAAAAAATGGATCGTCGCCCTCAGTTTTCTATGCAACCTGGGGATCCTGTTTGTTTTCAAATATTTTCATTTTGGGCTCAGTGCCCTGAATAAGGTGCTGCGTCTGCTGCACATTTCCGTGATTCAATCCTCCTTCAGTGTGCTGCTGCCGGTGGGTATCTCATTTTACATCCTGCAGGCGCTTTCTTATACGATGGATGTTTACCGCGGCAAGGTGAAGGTCGAGCGAAATCCTTTCAAATACGCGCTATTCGTATCCTTCTTCCCTCAGCTGGTTGCCGGACCGATCGAGCGCTCTCAGGACCTGCTGCCGCAGATCCTCATTCCCCATGATTTTGACTTTGACCGTGTGAAACATGGCTTGTGGCTGATGCTGTGGGGCTATTTCCAGAAGCTGGTGATCGCGGACCGGCTGGCGATGTTCGTCAATACCGTCTACGGAGATCCATCCAATTATCTGCACGGCGGGGTGGTGAACCTGACAGCGATGATCTTCTTTGCCTTCCAGACTTACGCGGACTTCGCGGGCTATTCCAACCTGGCGCTGGGTGCGGCGGAGGTGCTGGGCTTTCGGCTGACGACAAACTTTGTGCGCCCGTTTTTTTCCGTCAATATCACGGAATTCTGGACCCGCTGGCATGTTTCGCTCTCCCGCTGGTTTGTCAATTATCTTTATATTCCGCTGGGCGGCAACCGGGTAGTGACCTTCCGGAAATATGTGAATGTGATGATCGTCTTTTTGGCTTCCGGGTTATGGCACGGTGCTGACTGGACTTTCCTGATCTGGGGCGGGCTGAACGGCATGATCTCCATCATCGAACGGCTGCTCACGCCCCTCTGGCGGAAGCTGCGGAAGGCATTGGGTTTCAATGATCGTTCCGGGCTGATGAAATGTCTACAGTCCGTTTATGTGATCTTTATGTTCGGCCTGGTGCAGATCTTTTTCCGCTCGGGATCGCTCAAACAGGCAGTGGATTTTTTGCGCGGGATGTGCCGGTTGAATCCCTATGATCTTTTCAACGGGAAGCTGCTGGGGTACGGCATGGACCATGTGAATTTCACGATCACCGCGCTGAGTCTGCTGGTGCTTTTTGCCGCCGGATGGCTCACCCGGGACGGCAGCAGCCTGCGGGAGAAGCTGGATACCCAGCCGCTCCTCCTGCGCTGGAGCGTGATTCTCGCTGCTATTGCTGCGGTGCTTTTCTTTGGTGTTTACGGACCGGGCTTCGATGCCAGTCAGTTCATCTATTTCCAGTTTTAATCAAGGTGAAAAGTGAAGGGTGAAAGGTGAAAATCAGTAAAGCGCTTCAAACAGGTATCTGTTATGGATAAGTGATTCAGTTGGTTTACGGATATGAAGAAGATCATTTCATTAATATGCTTTTTGATCCTTGTCATTACTTTATTCCATGCCGCGAATGTGATGCTGTTTGAAAAGCAGCATTTCGGGACGTCCAAGAACATCGCCCATGAGGAACCGGAGAAGATCGATGTCTTCTTCATCGGTGCTTCGCATATCTTTTATGGTGTCAATCCTATGGCGATCTGGGATCAATCCGGGATCGCGGGATATAACCTGACGACCCATCAGCAGCCTTTGTGGTCATCAAAACTGCTTTTGCGGCATGCCCTCAGGCATCAGCATCCGAAGCTGATCGTGCTGGATGTGCTGATGGCGACGAATTTTGCCCGTCCGGTGCTGGGTACGGAGCAGGGTACGAACATGACTCATCTGGCACTGGATCCGGTGCCGCTCACCCCTCAGAAAATCAAAGGCGTTCTCGAGACCGATTCGATCACGGAAAAGGGCGAGATACTCTTCCCGCTCATTAAAACTCATTCCCGTCTGCAGCAGGGACTGCTGAGTTATGATGACCTGCATTTCTTCAGCGGAGACCGTTCCCACCCCATGAAGGGATATAACTATACAGAATTTTCCCTTCCCTTTGAACGGCCTGTAGTGCCGGATCCGGACGAGACCTTTGAGCTGCCGGGAGACATGGAAGCCGTTCTGGTCGATTTCATTGAATTTTGTCAGAAAGAAAGCCTGCCGCTGCTTCTCATCAAAACGCCGTTGTTCGGAAACGATGAGTTGTATCGGCAGATCAACTATATCGGAAAGATCGCGGAAAAATATGACGTGCCGTTTGTTGATTTCAACCATCTTTACGATGAGATCGGGATCGACTTTTCTGCGGATCTTGCGGACAGCGGTCATCTGAATGTCCGCGGTGCAGGAAAGGTCTCAGCGTATCTGGCGGACTATCTCCCGGCTCATTATGAGCTCCCCGATCATCGCGGGGATGATGCTTATGCAAGCTGGGAACAGGCATCCCGTCATTTTGATGCATTGGTCCATTTGCGGGAAAGTGAAAACATTACCGATCACCTGGCTGCTGCTTTCGACCCGAATCTGCTGACGGTGGTGATGATCGGCGGGGCAAAGGATCCCGCAATTGATTTGCCGGAGAACGTGCTCTCTGCCATGCGTACTGCCGGACTTTCGCAGATGCCTGGTGACATAGGCAGCGGAACCTATTATGCTGTCATAAGGGACGGAAAGGTTGAAACAGAGAAGTATGACCGCTCCGGGGTCGAGGAATATGAATTTCTGGTCAGGGATGTTCCTTTCGCGATCCATGTCTCCTCCAGGGAACCGGACGGCGGTTCTTACATGACGGCCCTGCATATCGACAATGGCGGCGTTTTCTCCTATGACCCGGGCATGCTGGTGGTCACTTATGATATGGACCGCATGGAGCGAGTCGATGCGGTGCGTTATGCTTTTGATGAAACGCTGAGTGTAAATCATCTGCAATAAAAAACCCCTTGACGTTCAGGACAGAATTCTGTAATAAATTTTTCCCTCATTTCGGCGATGGATTTTACAAAATCGCAAAATAAAAGTATAATTTTGACGTTAATCATTTTAGAAT
>CAYWGX010000081.1:0-10912 GCA_964457635.1 uncultured Leptolinea sp. | reverse complement strand
CCGCCAAAGAAGGCCTGAATGTGGAGCAGGTGCTGGAAAAGATCGTTCAGATGGTGCCCCCGCCGACCGGTACGGATGACGCTCCGCTGCAGGCGCTGATTTTTGACTCCCATTATGATTCCTATAAGGGCGTGATCGCCTATATCCGCGTCCGCAATGGCGTGATCCGCGCCAATGATACGCTGCTGGCTATGTCCACGCTCACCGATATGAAACCGGTTGAGATCGGTATCTTCAATCCCGGCATGATGACGGTGAGTGAACTGCATTCCGGCGATGTGGGGTATGTTGCCACCGGTCTGAAGACCGTGCGCGAATGCCGCGTGGGAGACACGCTGACACTTGCCAATAATCCGGCGCCGGAGATGCTGCCGGGCTATCAGAAAGCCAAACCGATGGTCTTTGCGGGGATCTACCCTGTCGAAGGGGAAGATTATGATGACCTGCGGGACGCGCTGGAAAAACTGCAGCTCAACGATGCCTCACTGGACTTTGTCCCGGAGACTTCCCAGGCACTGAATTTCGGTTTCCGCTGCGGTTTTCTGGGATTGTTCCATATGGAGATCATCCAGGAACGCCTGGAACGGGAATATGACCTGGATATCGTCGTGACGGCGCCTTCTGTGGAATATGAAGTGCTGCTCAATACAGGGGAAATCATCCGGATCGACTCTCCGGTTCAGCTGCCGGATGAAGGCAAGATCGCGGAGATCCGTGAACCGTGGATGAAGCTGCAGATCTTTACCCCGACCGAGTTTTACGGCACCATCATGGATCTGGTCCGCAAACGCCGCGGTGTCTTCATTTCACAGGACTATCCCGCTCCAAACCGGGTACAAATGAATTTCGAGATCCCGCTGGCGGAGCTGATCGTCAATTTCTTCGATGAACTGAAGTCCCGGACCCGGGGCTATGCCTCTATGGATTACCAGTTTGATGATTACCGCGCCGGCAACCTGGTGAAGCTGGAAGTGCTGGTGGGCGGAGAGCCGGTGGATGCGTTAGCTTCCATCGTACACAAGGAAGATGCCTATCACAAGGGGCAGCTGCTGGTCTCCAAGCTCAAGAAGCTCATCCCGCAGCAGCTTTATGAAGTGGCGATCCAGGCCAGTGCTTCGGGGCGGATCATTTCCCGCGCCAACGTCAAGGCCTACCGCAAGGATGTTCTGGCCAAGTGTTATGGCGGTGACATCACCCGGAAGCGCAAGCTGCTGGAAAAACAGAAGCGCGGCAAGAAGCGCATGAAGATGGTGGGAAATGTGGAGATCCCGCAGGAAGCCTTCATGGCGGTGCTGTCATTAGAGGATGAATAAAATAATGAAGAATGAAGAAGTAAGAATGAAGAATTTTGACTTCCGAATTGCTTCTCATTGTTCCAAAAATTGAACTGAAATATGAATTCAAAAAATAGTGTCTGGAAAAAAATGCTGCCGGGGATCATCTGCTCTGCGGTGATCATCGGGGTTTTGATTTATTTTGTTGACTGGTCCGTGCTGCGGGATGCGCTGAAGAATTGCTCGATCGGCTTGTTCCTGATCCTTTTTGCGCTGCAGTCCCTTTCCTTTTTCTGCCGGGGAATGGCATGGCGCGTAATATTGGATAATTTGCCTTCTCCGCTGAACTGCTTTTTCACGATCTCGGAAGGCTATCTGCTGAATTTGCTGCCGCTGCGTCTTGGTGAGATCGGCCGTTCGGTGATCATGGGCGGGCTGATCAACCGCAGTCCTTTTTATGTCTTCACGACGGTTATCCTGGAGCGGGTCTTCGATCTGCTCATCACCCTGATCCTTCTGATCATCACCATCCCGATGGTGGCTTCAGCGGAATTTTCAGCCACCCTCTATTATGTTCTGTTTGGGGTGATCCTTATCGGGATCGCTTTCATGTTTTGGATGGCAGGTCATCAGGAGCAATTTATGGCGCTGCTCAAAAAAATCATCAAACCCGGGACAAAACTTGGTGATTTTATCCTGCCGAAGGTGGAATTTCTGCTTTCCGGTATGGAAATCCTGACCCGACCGAAACAATTTCTCATCTGGCTATTCTGGATTTTGGCGACCTGGGCCTGCTGGATCGCAACACTTCGTGTCGGCATTTTAGACTTTTTCCCGCAGCTGCCCTTCTGGGCCGGGCTCTTTACGCAGGGGATCGGTGCGCTGGGCGGTGCCATTCCTTCGGCTCCTGCCGGTATCGGTGTGGTGGAAGGCGCTTATGTGGTCGCTCTCGGGTTCTTCGGTATCGATCAGTCCTCTGCCCTGGCCTTTGGCCTGGTGATGCATGCGGTGGCGATCGTGACACCGATCCTGTGGGGGCTGATCGGTTTTTCCGTGCAGGGTCTGAAGCTCAGTGAAGTGTTTACCAGCACCATGAATAAAGATCTTACCAAAGAACCGGTTTCAGGCAGCAAGTAACAGGTTTCGGTTTCAGTGAAGATTCTGGTAGCTTTGACATATTACAAGCCTTATATCAGCGGGCTGACGATTTATGCGGCGCGTGTGGCGGAGGCCTGGGTACGGGCCGGTCATCAGGTGACGGTGCTGACATCCCGGCATCTGAAGGAACTGCCTGCAGAGGAGGTGGTGAACGGTGTCCGGGTTATCCGGGAACCGGCACTTCTGAAGGTCAGTAAGGGTATGGTGATGCCGAAGTTTTGGCTGGACGCTGCTTCTTTTGTGAGGGATGCGGACCTGGTGAATATCCATTTGCCGCAGCTGGAGAGTGCCCTGCTGGCGAAACTCGGGCGGAAATATGGAAAAAAGGTGATCCTGACCTATCACTGTGACCTGCAGATGCCTTCAGGCCTGATCAATATGCTCGCAAACAAAGGTGTGCTGTGGATGAACTCCATCGCCTTTCGGAACTGTGATGCAGTGGTGACCAATTCACAGGATTATGCGGATCATTCGGAGATCCTTTCGAAGGTTCGGGAAAAAGTCCGCATCATCCAGCCGCCGGTGGAACTGGAGCCGGTCACGGATGAATCTGCCGCTGCGTTTCGGGATGCGGTGAATCCCGATGGATCTGCACCGGTCATCGGGATGGCCTGCCGCTTTGCCGCTGATAAGGGCGTGGAGATTCTGCTGGATGCCATGCCGAAGGTGCTGAAAGTATTTCCGCAAGCAGCAGTATTTTTTATGGGACCTTATCTGAATGTGCTGGGTGAAGAGGCTTATTACGAACGACTGAAACCACGCATTGATGAGCTGATCGCTGCCGGACACTGGAAGTTCATGGGAAGGCTGCCGGATGCACAAGTGCCGGCTTTTTACCGCTGTATCGATGTGCTGTGTATGCCGAGCCTGAACCGGACAGATTCCTTTGGCCTGGTCCAGATCGAGGCGATGATGAACGGAAAACCGGTTGCGGCTTCCGACTTGCCGGGCATCCGCGTCCCGGTCACGAGACATGGGATGGGAGAGATTTTCCCGGTTGGTGACGGAGATGCTTTGGCTGACGCGCTGATCCGTATCCTGCAGGTACGGAAGGAATATGATGCTGTGGCCTGCGATGCAATTCGGGCGTATTATTCACCGGACCGTGTGGCGGAAGAATACCTGGAGTTAAATCAGAAATAAGAAATCAAAAATCAGAAATTAGAAATGAGAGAGTGGTTAGTGGATCGGTATGGAAGAGATAAATGAGAGAGAAAGATATCAGGAAGAGAATATGATTGAAAACCGGGATGGGCTGGTATCAGATGTGGAATACGCCGGCGAAGATTTGAATGCTGCAGGCGATAATGGGTTCCGCGATCCGTATGAAGAGATCAGTGTCCTGGATTACCTGAAATTCAAATTGAACCCGAAAAATTTCGGCAAGGAGATCCTGCCGGCAGAAAGTCCCTTCACCTGTGAAACGGAGGTCGAAGAAGGCGCCAATGCGGTTCCTGCAGGTGGAGCGCTTTTTGAGACGCTGCTGAACGGGCGGGAACTGGTCAAAACCCGGCTCAATCCGCTGTTCCTGGCGCTGAGCCTGTGTTTCGCGCTCACTGCTCAGGTCATCCTGGAACCGACGATCGTTGCCCGGACCCGCCTGATTCCCTGGTTTGGAGCAGGCATCTATTTGCTCAGTGCACTGTGTTTCCTGTTCTCGTTTCTTCTCAAAAAATCTCCGGATGAGCAGGAAGCTTCTGTTCAGGATGCAGAAACCGCTGATGTTGAAGAGCCGGTGTTTGAATCCGGATTCCGCTTTGAGTTTTTGGGCTTGAGCCTGATCTGTGCATTGCTGGCTTTTCTGCTCTTTGGCGGCAATCAGTTCACTTTTTTGAATGTTTCTGTATGGATGCTTTCCCTGATTTTCGCGGGACTGACTTTCAGCCGGCTCAGTGTCAGGGAGCTGCTTGCTGCTGCCCGGGAGCGCCTGACTTCCGGTTTTCAGAAGCGATTTGCCGGTTCTCTGCATTTCTCTGGCTGGAATTTGCTCTGTCTGGCGGTGTTCGCCTGCTGTGCGTTCTTTATCTTCCATGACCTGAACGGCGTGCCGGTGGATATGGTCAGCGACCATGCGGAAAAGCTTTATGACATCAAAGATATTCTTGATGGAAAAAGCCCGATCTTCTTCACCCGGAACACGGGGCGGGAGTGTTTCCAGTTCTATTTCACGGTCCTGGTCATCAAACTCTTCGGTACCGGTCTGAGCTTTCTGAGCCTCAAGATCGGTACGGCATTGGCCGGGCTCTTCATCCTGCCCTTTGTCTATAAGCTGGGGAAGATGCTGGGAAACCGCTGGGTCGGACTGCTGGCGATGCTTTTCTGCGGCATTTCCTACTGGCCCATCGTGATCCAGCGGGCCGCCCTGCGTTTCGCCTATTACCCGATGTTCACGGCCCCCGCGCTCTGGTTCTTTATCAAGGGCATGAAAAACCGCAGCCGCAGTGCGCTGATTTGGAGCGGGATCTTTTTGGGAATCGGCCTGCACGGTTACAGCCCGTTCCGCATCGTCCCGCTGGCCTTCGCGGTCTTTTTTGTGATTTACCTGCTGATGGATGTGAAACCCGGCAATCGTACGAATGCGCTGGGCGCTTTCCTGTGCCTGGTGTTGTTTGCTTTTCTGGTTTTCCTGCCGCTGGCGCGGGTGACGATGGACATGCCGGAGATGGTGGTCTACCGTTCTGTATCCCGTCTCGGTGAATCGGAAAAGAGCTTCGATTCCTCTCCGCTGGGAATCTTCGCTGACAACGTCCGGAAGGGGATCGTCATGCCCTTCTGGAGTGACGGCTCTACCTGGGTCCACTCGATCGTTTACCGTCCGGCACTGGAGCATTTCACGGCTTCCTTCTTCTTCCTGGGGCTGCTGTTTGTGATGATGCGCATTATGCAGAAACGCCGCTGGGAAGATGTCTGCATGATCCTCTCTATCCCGCTGCTGATGCTGCCTTCCACCCTGTCGCTGGCATTCCCGGCAGAAAATCCCTGCCTGAACCGGACTGCCGGGGCGCTGATCCCGGTCATGCTGATCGCGGCGATCGGCTTCTGCTGTACTTTTGATGTGATCGCTCAGACGATTCGGAACCACAGCGCCGGTTTCGTTGTTTTTGCATTGATGTCCGCGGCAGTGCTTGGCGGCATTCTTTCCAATAATTATGACCTGGTGTTCCGGCGTTTTGCCTATGAATATAACCGCAGCGCCTGGAATACGAAGCAGATCGGTTCCGTGATCAAGGGCTTCGCGGACTCCGTCGGCAGTTATGAGCAGGCTTTTGTGATCCCTTATCCGCACTGGGTCGATACCCGTTTGGTCGGCATCAATGCCGGTGATCCGGGGAAAGATTATGCCTTTGATAAATCTTTGGTGCCATCTCTGCCTGATGACGGGCTGCCGCGTCTTTTCATCTATCGTGATTTTGATGAAGAGGCGGCAGATGCGGTGCGGCAGCGTTATCCAAACGGGGTAGAGCAGCTGCATACGGGGCCCTATGATGGCAAGGATTTCTATTCCTATATCGCCTTCGGTTCAGCGGGAACGGGGAGTTATTAGGATGGATCTGCTTCCGCTGGAGCAATGGACCGCGCAGCAGGGTGCCGGGACCTGGGCTGAACTTTTTGACCGCTCTTCTTTCGTCAACAGTTCTCAGGTTCTGACGGTGCTGATCTGGCTGGCTGCCTTCTGGCTGCTGGGGCTGCTTTTCATGCCGCTCACCGCTGTGGTTTTCCGTCCCCTGAAGGACAGGGGCTGGGGTATTTCCAAATTTTTCGGACTTACACTGTGGGGCTATGGCGTCTGGCTGGCTTGTTCACTGGGCATGGACTATTCCCGGAAGACGATCCTGCTGGTTTTGGCGGGTTTTGTGCTGCTGAACGCCCTCATCGCCCTGACTCATCGCGGCAAGATCCGTGAGCAGCTGAAGGTACTGAAGAAGAACATCCTGTGGGCGGAACTGGTTTTTCTGGGCTGTTTCCTGTTTTTCATGTTTATTCGCTTCATGAACCCGGATCTCTGGCATCCTTATAAGGGTGGGGAACGTCCGATGGATTTCTCCTATTTCAATGCCATTCTCAAGAGCACCGGCTTCCCGCCTTACGATCCCTGGTTCGCGGGCGGCTATCTGAACTATTACTATTACGGGATCTATCTCTCCGGGGTGATGGTCAGGCTGCTGGGTGTGGTTCCTTCGGTGGCTTTCAATCTCAATCTTGCGCTGTGGTACGCCTTTCTGGGCAGTGCGGCTTTCTGCATCGGGAAGTCCTGGTTCTTTCACGCAGAGCGGCAGACCAATGAACGGCGGGCAAACCTTGCCGGTGTTTTCAGTGTGATCGGGATGCAGGTGATCGGCAATCTGGGTACGATCGTTCAGATCAAAAATGAACTGGTGGAGCTGGGTATGTCCGGAACCGGACTGGACAAGGGATTTTTTGCCTTCTGCTCCGGTGTGTTGAAGCTCTTTTCCGGAGAACACCTGATGATGTACAAGGGGGACTGGTACTGGATCCCCAGCCGGGCGATTCCCGACACGTCTATTACCGAGTTTCCGTTTTTTACCTTTCTTTACGGAGATCCTCACGCTCACCTCTTTGCCTTGCCGATGACGGTGATGGTGATGATCTGGCTGACTGCTTTCATTTTGCGGGTGTCCTCGGGACGCCGTTTCTGCACTGCTGAATGGCTGGCGGTTTTCCTTTCCGGAGCGCTGCTGCTGGGCGTTTTGATCCCGACCAACACCTGGGATGCCCCGACCTACTTCTGTATAACGGCGGCTGTGATGCTCTATCTCGGTCTGCGGTACGGGTTCTTCTCTCGGGAAGGGCAAAGCACAGCTGCAAGGCTCGGTACGGCGATCCTGCTGATCCTGATCCTGGCAGCCCTGATGCTTGGCTGCGTATATCCTTACCTTTCCACCAATACACAGGAAAATGTCCTGGGTCCCTGGCATGACACCCGGACGCCGGTCTCATCCTACCTGATGCACTGGGGCGTGTTCCTGTTTTTCATCGCGCCCTGGTATTGCTGCGAGATTTATCAGTGGATGAAATATACCAGTGTCCGTACCTGGAAAAACACCTGGCAGACGTATAAAAGCTGCTTCCTTGCCGGAATTGCGGCGGCTTTGCTGATTTTGATTTATCTGGCAGCCGATGGCGTGCCGATCATCTGGATCGCGCTGCCGCTGATGGTTGCTTCGCTGCTTCTGCTGCTGCGCAGGGATATTTCCGAAATCAAGCGCTTTGTCTTCTTCCTGGTGGGTGTAGCTTTGTTCGCCACCCTGCTGGTTGAAATGATCCATCTGGTGAATGATGTAGGCCGGATGAACACGGTCTTCAAGTTCTACAATCAGGTCTGGGTGATGCTGAGCCTGTGTGCGGCGTTCGGACTATCCTGTACCCTGCGCTGTATTCGTGTGGAAAGTCTCGAAGGCTGGGGTATATCGGTATATAAGATCGCGGGCATTCTGCTGGTCTTTGGCGGGTTTCTGTATACGATGTTTGCCGGCATTGATAAGATGACGGACCGCATGTCGGATCGGGCGCCTCATACCCTTGACGGCATGAAATATATGGAGACTTCGTCCTACTGGCAGGACGGTTTTTATATGGATCTGGCCGAAGATTATCGGGCGATCCTTTGGATGCAGGAAAATGTGGACGGATCTCCGGTGATCGTGGAAGCCAGTCCGACGGAGTATAAATTCGGTTCCCGCTATACGGTTTATACCGGGCTGCCGGGTGTTGTGGGCTGGAATTACCACCAGCGACAGCAGCGCGGACCGCTCTCGGCTGAGGTCTGGAACCGCGTGAATGGGATCCATGCGTTTTATAATACTGTGGATTTGGAAACTGCTGTCTCGTTTATTGAAAAGTATAATGTGCAGTATATCATCGTCGGACAGATGGAAAAAGGTATGTATGAAGCAGCCGGAATCGAAAAATTCGCGGCGCAGGAAGGTATCCTGTGGGACTGCGTCTATCGTGAGGGAAATACGGAAATCTATCGAGTGAGGAATGAGGAATGAGGAGTTTGGAATGAGTGATGAGGAATGAACATTTTCACTCCTCACTCCTCACTCCACACTCCTCACTCCTCACTGAATGGTGATTATGCAGGTAATATTTGATGTTCTGAAATGGTATTTTGTTTTGACCGGGATCGGGGTGATCGGCTTCCCGATCGTTTTTGCTTTTCTGAAAAAACTTCCGGGGCGTGGGTTTGTGTTTGCCCGTCCGATGGGGCTGCTGCTGGTCAGTTTCCTCTATTGGCTGCTGGGCTCCCTTGGTTTTCTGCGTAATGAGATCGGCAGTTTGCTGCCGGTGGTTAGCCTGACAGCGGTATTCGCGGCAGTTGTTTGGTATAAAAACCGGGTGGAATTCCGTGAATGGCTGATAAATGCGAAGGGCTTTTGCATCGTTTCCGAGCTGGTTTTTCTGCTGGGATTTGTGCTGATCCTGACCTTCCGCATGGGTGGGCCGGAAGTTTCCGGTACGGAAAAACCGATGGAGATGATGTTCATCAACAGCATCCTGAAATCCGAAACATTCCCGCCCCGGGATGCCTGGCTTTCCGGTTATTCCATCTCCTATTATTATTTCGGTTATGTGATGAGCGCGGTGCTGGTGATGCTTTCGGGTGTTCTTTCCTCAACAGGATTCAACCTGATGCTGGCTTCGGTATTCGGCATGGCAGCTGCGGGAGCTTTCGGCATTCTGAATGACCTGCTCTTGCTGCGGCATCCGTCTGAAAGCGGAAAGGTCCTGCCCCGGTTTCGTTCTCTTCTCGCTCCGCTGTTTGTGCTGATTGCCGGGAATTTTGAAGGGCTGCTGGAGGTTTTCCATTCCCTTCATTTGTTCTGGAATGCGGATGGTACTTCGGCATTCTGGTCCTGGCTGGGGCTGAAGGAACTGACTGATTTTCCGACCCGCCCGGTAAGCTGGGACCCCACCGGACGCTCCGGTATCTGGTGGTGGCGGGCTTCCCGTGTGGTCAGTGACATCGGACTGGAGGGCTCTGTCAAAGAAGTGATCGATGAGTTCCCGATGTTCTCTTTTGAGCTTGGGGATCTGCATCCGCATGTGCTGGCGATTCCCTTTGTCCTTTTTGCGATCGGGATCGCGCTGAATGTGCTGAACCGTGAGCTGGCGCGGAAGGAAGAGCGGATCTACTTTGTTCAGGCGCTTGTGGATGAAAAACGCTCGCTGCGGGATTCTGCGATGGTTCGCTGGATCCTTTCTCCCGATCTCTGGCTGACGGCTGTATGTGTGGGCGGGCTGCTGTTCCTGAACATGTGGGATTTCCCGTTTTATTTCGGCCTGTACTGCCTGTGTGTTGCTGCGGCGCAGGTGCGGAATTTCGGCTGGAACCGCAAAGTCTTCACGCTGTTTTTTGAAACAGCCCTGCCCTTTGGTACGGCATGTATCCTGCTTTACAGTCTGTTTTTCATGAGCTTTGCTTCGCAGGCCGGCGGGATCGTCCCCAGCGGTGTGTTCGTGACCCGTCCGGTGCAGTTCTTTATCATGTTCGGCTTTTTCCTGATCCCGCTTCTCTGCTGGCAGTTCAGCCGGCTGAAGGATTGTGAAAGTACTGCAAAGCGTTTCGGATTCAGTACCTCTCTGGCGATATTTCTCGTTCTTCTTCTGCTGGAATGTGTGATTTTTGTCGGACTGATCCTGATCCGGACAGGAAACGGGAGCGGTACGCTTTATCAGGCGGCTGAAGCTTTTACGAGCATGCAGCAGATCACTTCTGTGGAAAGCGGTTTGTCCGGATTTTTCAGCAGACGTTTGAGCGCTCTGCCGACGCTGTTGATCCTGTTCCTGATGGCCGGTCTCGCCTTTGCTGTGATCCGGCAATTCGCGGAGAAAAGGCTTCCTGCTGCCGGTGCAGAATCATGTGCGGCTGATGTCTTTTGCTCTCTGATGGTGCTGATTGCCTCGGCATTGGTGATTTTCCCTGAATTTTTCTACCTGCGCGACCTATTTGGAACGCGGATGAACACGATCTTCAAGTTTTATTACCAGGCCTGGATCCTTTTCGGGGTAAGCGCGGCCTATGCAGTTTCCGTGCTGCCGGAAAGCCTGCATGGATTTAAAAAAGCAGCATTTTCTCTGATTGCTGTTGTTTCGTTATTTGCTGTCATGATCTATCCGTTTTTCTGTATATCCGGAAAGTGGGAAAGCCTGAGATGGAAACAAACTGTCACCCTGGATGGTGCTGCCTTTCTGCATACGTCCCGGACAGAGGATTGGCTGGGACTGCAGTGGCTGAATTCTGCCGAACCGGGTGTGGTCCTGGAAAAAGTCGGTTCCAGTTATAGCGGAGATAACATCGTCAGTACCTTCACCGGGCTGCCTGCTGTTCTCGGTCCCATGGGGCATGAGTCACAATGGCGGGGCGGTTATGACGAGATGGGCTCGCGGAATGATGATGTCAAACGCATCTATGAGACGCACAGCTGGGAAACAGCGAAAGAACTCCTTGAAAAATA
>CAYWGX010000080.1:0-11151 GCA_964457635.1 uncultured Leptolinea sp. | reverse complement strand
AATGAATACCTGGTGAACAGGTATTATCCGTTCTATAAGGAAGTGTTTGCCGGATATGACGTTCGGCTGCTGCAAATCATAACCCAGGTTCTGGAGAGTGATTATCCGGCGGTGGAGACAGTGAGCTATTCCTCAGTTCAAAAAATCAAAAAAATGCTGTATATTCTCGCACAAAGCTGTCCCCAGACACCGAATATGTCTGAACTTTACAGACAATTGGAAACCGACAGAAATCAGGGGTTGAAAATGCTGTATGTTCTTGATAAAGCAAATTTGCTGAATTTGCTTTCTTCACAAAAATTATCCCTGAAAAATATGGCCCGTCCGGATAAAATCTATTGTGACAATACGAATATTATGTTCGCCCTGACTGAAAAAATTGATACCGGGACAAAAAGAGAAACCTTCTTTCTGAATCAATTAAAATCGGCCGGACATACTGTCACCCATCCGGACAAAGGCGACTTTCTTGTCGATAATAAATACCTGTTTGAGGTCGGCGGGAGAGGGAAAAAATTTACTCAAATAAAAGATCTGCCTGACAGTTACCTTGCCATTGATGATGAGGAAATCGGCAGAGGCAGCCGGATTCCTTTGTGGATGTTTGGCTTGTTGTATTAAGGCAGTGCTGATAGATCCGATTTTAGCGGGCTCCGTCCCCGCGGAGCGAGCCCGGTCCTGTTCCGTTCTGTTCCTGTGTCATATTAAAATATGATATTTGTCATAATTTTCTAAAAATATTAAATTCCCTCTTGACAAATTTAGAATTACAATATAGAATAATTTTATCAGTAAATACAGAGTACTGATAAGTTCTGAAATTTATATTTTGATATATCAGAACATATAGTCAGGTTCAACATTGCGGCGGACCTGATAAAACATCAATATTTACCGGAAAGGAGGGAGAAGCGATGGCATTTGAACAGGACGCTCAGATTTTGGATGAACTGAAAGAAACTTTGGATCGTGTGGAAAACAGCGCACAGTCCGGCGAAGAACAGTTCCCGAAAGAACCGATTACTGATTTCAGCACTGACAACCTGACGTATCTGGATATCTCTGCGGCTATTCTGGAACAGACTGAAAACCTGTTCCATGCCACCAGGGAATGCAATCGCCTTGACCCCGAATATCTCAATATGTGCAAGGTTTTGGTGAGCGCAGTCAACCATCTCGGCAGCGCGTTCATCACAAAAACTGCCATGCATGTCCGGCATTACCCGACTGACAAAGTCGAAAGTCTGACAGCGGAACGCCTGAACCGGATGATTTCCTTCAATTTTCAGAAATGCAATGCGGCCCTCACGGAAATGCAGCAGACTTCGAATAAATTCGACCTGAATTATTTCAACATGCTGCTGAGCTTTGACAGCACCATGCAGCGTCTGCGTGCTACCCAAAAACGCGCCTATGACATGAACCTGGGGCTGATCTCGCCGCATCTTGCCGCCGAAACCGCCCTCTCTTTTACCGAAATTGACGACGGTAAAAAGTATGTTAATAGATACAGCAAAGATACACCCTTCCGCAATTCTCCTGCCTATTCCATTCGCAGGGACGCCATGGAAGAAGCGGAACTTCAGGGACCAGCGGCGATATCTTCGACAGGCATTGAAGCACAGGATAAGGGACCGGAAGCTGACAGTCAGGGAACGATGGCGGTATCTTCATCAGATACAGCTGAGGAAACGATCACGGATACAGATGGCGGTATGAAATTTGCGGTCGATCTCAATGTAATCGACACCAGTGATACCAATCCGCTCTTCGGAGCTCAGGTGGCATCCATGCTGCGGGAGAATAAGCAGAAGGCGTGGGTTGAGATCCTGGAACACCTTCAGGACCCTGACTACTGTGCGCATAATCCGGATTATGTCAAAATATTTGTGAAATACATCAAACAAATGAAGCCGGAATTGCTCGTCCCGGGTGGAACATAAGTTTTCCCGTGGAAATTCCTCTCCAACAGCGTTGAAACAGAGCTTTCAGCGCTATTGGAGGTTAAGGGAACCTCTAAAAAACTATTTGGCGGAGGTATGGGGGCTGCATAGCCCCCGAAAACTAATGGCGCGGGCAAGCTATTTCCCGGGGAAAATGGATTCTGAATCCCGCGCCATAATGGATAAATAGTGAATGAGGTTCCAATTATTGGAGTTTTTAGAGGTCCCCTTTCGTAAAATGTAAAAAGTAAGATATCAAAAAAAACGGCCTGACGCGAAGCTGACAGGCCGGTTTTCTTCTTTTATAGCAGGCGTTTCAGTATACGGAATAAATGTTTACCCGCTGTACATGCTGCCGACGATCTTATAGGCGAGGCTTTTGGGCAGGATACGGTCGAGGATACATTCCGCACCGGAGATAAAGTCGATGGAATAAAGCGGTTTTACGCTCTTTTTCAGCGCTGCTTTTGCAATAAAGTCACCGGCTTTCTGCGGGTCCAGGCCGCTCTGTTCGTCTTTTTCCATCTTGGCCACCGAACGGGAAATCCGTCCGCCGTATTCCTCATTGCCGGCTTCGATCTTCTTGCGTGCCGCGGTGAACCCGGTCTTGATATCTCCGGGCTGGACCGCGCAGACGGTGATGCCGTAAGGCTTGACTTCATTGAGCAGTGCGCAGGTATAGCTGTTGATGGCGGCTTTGGAGGCAGAGTAATAAGCCTGAAAAGGGATCGCGAAGACCGCAGCCATGGAGCTGGTGTTGACGATCCGTCCGCTCCCCTGTTCCCGCATGATGGTGAGCGCCGGTTTGTTGACATTGACCATGCCGAAGAAGTTGACGTCCATCTGGCGTTTGGCATCTTCCGCCGGGGTGAACTCGATCGCGCCGGAAATGCCGTAGCCGGCACAGTTGACAACGATATCCAGGTGCCCTTCGGCTACTTTCACCTGACGGACGGCAGCCTCTGCTGCTTCCGGGTCGGTGACGTCCACGGGGATGTGCGTGAAGCGCGGGTCGCTGAACTGCCGGCGGCTGAAGGTGTAAACTTTGCAGCCCTTTTCATGCAGTGCGATCGCAGTGCACAGGCCGATGCCGGAGGTCCCGCCGGTGACGATGGCGACTTTTTCAGTCATTGTTGATAGCCTCTGCGATGATCTCTGCGGCTTCGTCCACCAGGGCATCTGTCAGGGATGCCATCAGGCTGGTGCGGATCATACATTCGCCTTCCGGTGCGGCCGGCGGCAGCACGGAGTTGACGTAAACACCGCCTTCATAAATTTTATGGCACTTGTCCAGCGTGCGGTAGGCTTCGTAGGTGAAAATCGGGACGATGGGGGTCTTGGCTTCGATGATGTTCAGCCCTTTGGCTTTGAGCTGTGAGCGGAAGCGGTCTGCGAGATCGTTCAGATGGGTGACCAGTTCCGGGTGGGCCTTCAGATAACGCAGGGAGGCCAGCGCTGCTGCAGCCTGAGCCGGCGGGATGGATGCGGCAAACATGAAGGGGCGGGAGTTGTGTTTGACCCAGTCCACGACCCGGGCATTCCCGGCCATGTAGCCGCCGAGGCTGGCCATGGATTTGGAGAAGGTACCCATGTAGATGTCGACCTGGTCTTCCAGCCCGTAGTAGTTGGCAGTGCCGCGTCCGCCCTCACCCAGGACGCCGAGACCGTGAGCATCGTCGACCATCACCCGGGCGCCGTACTGTTTGGCCAGACGGCAGATCTCCGGCAGGTTGGCGATACCGCCGCTCATGGAAAAGACACCGTCGGTGACGATCAGGCAGCCCCGGTCCGCCGGAACCTGCTGCAGGCATGCTTCCAGTTCCTGCATGTCGTCGTGATGGTAGCGGAGCATTTTACCCCAGCCCAGCTTTGCTCCGTCGTAGATGGAGGCATGATCTTCCCGGTCCAGGATCACATAATCATTGCGTCCGACGATGGCGCTGATGATGCCGAGGTTGGACTGGAAACCGGAGGGAAAGGTGATGACGGCATCTTTGTTAAGAAATGCAGCCAGTTCTTCTTCCAGTTCCAGATGGAGCTTCAGGGTTCCGTTCAGGAAGCGGGAGCCGGAGCAGCCGGTGCCGAATTGCTCAATGGCTTTGATGGCGGCTTCCATGACTTCCGGGTTGGTGGTCAGCCCGAGATAGTTGTTGGAGCCCAGCATGATGCGGCGTTTGCCTTCCATGATGACTTCAGGCGCCTGTCTGGTCTCAAGATAATGGAAGTAAGGGTAAATGCCCTGATCACGCAGGTCATCCTGAATGGCGCGTTTTGAACACTTTTCAAAAATATCGATCATTTGTATTTCCTTATCCAAACGGAATGCAAACCAAGCCGCAAACCGGGTAATTTCTTTAGAATATCAAGGAAAGTATAACAGATGTCATGCCAAAATCAGGAAAAAAGTTATCTGTAAAAAGTTGATTAATACGTGCCGGCGGGGCCGGTTGCCTACAGTCACGGCATGGTGACGGAAGGAACCGTCCCTAAAGGCACATTATTCAGCGCTTCCCTGTAAAAGACAAAACACCCGCCGGATATCGGTTATCCATATCCGGCAGGTGCAGCGTCTAATTTCTTATTTCTTATTTCTCGTCAGCCGAGTTTCGGAAAACGGCTGAGTATGGTGGCAGCTCCCGGCAGGGTGGCTTTTTGACCGAATTTCAGGCTTGAGGGCGCTTTCAGGTCTGCCTTTTCCGCGTTCTGGTAGATCAGGATCTGCGTGCCTTCTGCATTGCATTTTTTGTCAACCAGTGCCAGACCTGTCACCCAGCCGTCTTTGTCCATCGCACAGCTGGTGACGACGCCGATGACCTTGCCTTTGGTGTCAAGGATCGGATCGCCGTGATGTGCCATGCGTACCACCTGTTCGTTGAAGCGGAAGCGAACCGCTATCTTCTTCTGGGCTGCTTCATCTTTGCGGTAGGCGTCGCGGCCGATGAACCAGCACTTGTAGGTCTTGACAGAGGAATGGAACCCGGCTTCGTTGACCTTGATGTTCAGGTCGCCTGCCATCTCATGTCCGTAAAGCGGCAGTCCGGCTTCGGTGCGCAGGCTGTCTCTTGCGCCCAGCCCGCAGGGCTTCAGTCCCAGCGGTTGGCCGGCTTCCAGCAGTTTGTTCCACAGGTCGGGAAGCTTTTCCGGATGGACAAAGAGCTCGAAGCTGATCTTTTCACCGGTGTAGCCGGTACGGGCGAGATACAGGTCAAAACCGCCGACGACCGCATGTGTCACACAGCCTTTCTTGAGTGTCTTGATCTTTTCTGCGTCTTCATCAGAGCAGCCCAGTGCGGTGAGCACCGGAATGGAGATGCGTCCCTGCAGCGCCAGGTCCACGCGCATGCGGTCACCGGCTTTCGGGTCGCGCAGGTTTTCCAGACAGACGTTCCGTCCGAAGGCACGGGCTGAAGGGCGGCTGCGGTCCACAAGGACAGTGCCATCACGGACGGCATTCATCCATGCCCAGTCCTTATCATCATTGGAAGCGTTGACGACGATCAGGTATTTCTCCTTGCCGGTGCGGTAGATGATGAGGTCATCGATCACATTGGCATCCGGGTCAAGAAGGTGCGTGTAGATCGTGTCGCCGACAGCCAGCACGGAGATGTCATTGGCACAGACGCTGTTGAGGAAGGGCAGCGCATCGGCTCCGTTGGCTTCGTAGACGCCCATATGAGAGACGTCGAAGAGACCGCCGGCTTGACGGACGGCATTATGCTCTTCCTTGATGGAGGTGTACCAGACCGGCATGTCCCAGCCTGCGAAGGGTACCATTTTGGCTCCCAGAGCCTTATGGATCTCATAAAGCGGGGTGCGCTTGATGGGCGCGTTTTCATCTTCTGCATAAGCGTCAAAGTCAAATTCCGGCAGCGGGGTGCCTTCGTCCGGGTTCATGCCGATGGCATAGGTTTTTGTGAAAGTCGGTGCGGTGCAGGGTTCCCCTTCCACCGGTTTGCATTCTTCGATATAAACCGGTCCCGGCAGACGTTTGCGCAGGTCATTGTCAAATTTGACAAAACCGTCGGAAAGCGCACGCAGCCAGGCAGCGGCAGCTCCGGCTTCTTCGGGTTTGCAGGAGAATTGGTAACCTTCCTGGCGCAGCGTCAAGGTTCCGCTGATCTGGTTTCCGTCGATGGACAGGGCGGTTTCCTGACATTCCCCTTCGGAAAGGGCTTCCGCATCGCTCAGGAAGGCATAATTGACGAATTCACGGAAATTGTCTCCATGGATGAGCATGTGGGCCTGACCCTTGACGGTTTTGAATTTATCGTCGATATAGTAGAAGTTCGGGTAGCCGAATTTTGGATCGTCGCTGAGATCACCGCATTTCTCAATCAGCGCCCGGACCCGCAGTTTGGCATTTTCGAGGACGTCGAAGTCCACGCGGGCACGCTGCAGCATGGACTTTGCGCCGGGCATGGCGTAAGGATGGAAGGCAAAAAGAACATCGGCGATGATATCAGCCAGTTCCTTCATGTCGTCTTCCTTGAGCCCAATCTGGGTCACGCAGGCTGTGCCCATGCGGATGCCGCTGGCTTTGAGCGCGGACTTGTCTCCGGGGATGGTGTTGCGGTTGAGTGTAATACCGATGATGTCCAGTACACGGGCTGCGATGTCACCGGAGAGGTAGGTGCCGTCTTCCCCTTTGACCGCTTTGCAGTCCAGCAGCAGCATGTGGCAGTTGGACCCCTGATAAGGCACTTTCAGTCCGCGGGCTTTGAATTCCGCGACAAGTGCCTGGGTGTTCTTGAGAATCTGCGCCTGGTAGGCCTTGTATTCCGGGGTTTTGGCGATCTTGAAGATGGTGCAGAGGGCTGCAAAGACCTGTGTATGCGGGCCGCCCTGTTCACCCGGGAATACGGCTTTGTCGATGATCTTGCTGAGCTTGGGATCTGTCGTGAGCAGTACAGCCCCGCGCGGACCGGTGATGGTCTTGTGTGTCGTGAAGGAGACCACGTCCGCATAGCCGACCGGAGATTCTACGACGCCTGCCGCAACCAGTCCGGCAATGTGGGCGATGTCCGCCAGCAGGTAGGCACCGACGGAATCGGCAATCTCACGGTAGCGTTTCCAGTCCGGGACATAGGGGTAGGATGTGTAGCCGCAGATGATCATCTTTGGTTTGTGTTCCAGCGCCAGACGCTGCAGTTCGTCGTAGTCGATCATTTCGGTTTCCGGATCGACGGTGTAATGGACGATGTTGTAGAGCTGTCCGGTGCGGTTGGCCGGTGAACCGTGAGAAAGATGTCCGCCGTGCAGCAGGTCCATCGCGAGCACCGTGTCGCCCGGGTTGATGATGTGGTAGGCTGCGTTATTGGCCGGTGCACCGGAGAGCGGCTGTACATTGACCTGGATTTTGTCAGCCGGGACCCGGTCATTGGCGAATACTTCAGCGCAGCGTCGTCGAGCCAGGGCTTCAAGCACGTCAACGTATTCCACGCCTTTATAATAGCGGGGGTCGGAATTACGCCGATAATTGCCGAGGCTGTAATTCAGGTCGAGGATCTCTTCTTCGCTCATGGCGCGGGTGGCTTCATCCGGATAGCCTTCCGCGTAGACATTCTGAAATACGGATCCCAGTGATTCGCGGATCGATTCCGGAGCAAAAGATTCACTCGCGATCATGATCAGTTTCCGCTTTTGCCGTTCTTCTTCCAGTGCGATGAGGTTGGCTATTGCTTCATCTACATCGACCAGTTTCCCCTGAAACAAGTAATTTTCCATAAACCTCCTGAAACGCCGCCAACACGTGGCCGGTGAAAGTTCTATTAGTTGTATCCTGATTATACTTTATAAATACGCTGCGGATTGATAACTGCTGTTTATTTTATTGAGCGCCTTTGCACATATACAAATGATAATAATATGGCCGTTTGGAATTATGAATATTTCCCTCAGATGATGCTGTATCCCGACTGTCTTAATACCGTCAGTGCAGTTTCAAAGTTTTCCTGTTTGACAAGAATGTAGTCTGTGTTGTAGGTTGAAACCGCGAAGATGCCAATTTTATTTTCTGCCAGGATCCCGGATATTTTGGAGAGAATCCCGATCAGGGAAAAATCCAATATCCCCTGGATGCGGAACCCTTTCCAGCCGTCATCCCGTTCAATGGTGTTGTGAGGGGTGTCTTCTGTCCGACAGACAAGGGAAAGCTCCTCATCTGTTTTGCCGATGAAGTAAAAATCCTTTGTTAAATCTATGTCTGATTCGGATGAAACTTTACAAACGGTCAAGTTATAGTCGAGTTTTTTCAGTTCCATAGCATTTTTACCTTCCTGATTCCATAAATCTATTCTACCATTTTATACCTGATATAATGATTTCGATTTGTTGAATGTCTGAGAGATGTATGTTAACCGCAAATCAGGTTTTGAATATGCATATGTTATAAGGAATTTCAGCTAAATGTAATTATACAAAGCGAAAACAGATAAATGCTTATTAATTTCAATTAGAATAGAGACATAAATATTGAAATCAATTGGATTATCCGAATTTGATGAAATATTAAAAGTGGAGCCTGAAATCAGGAGAAGGTCAAGATGTATGGAGGATTATGGCTCGACCGGTAAAAGTAAGAAGGATTAGTGCTCTCCCTGAAGCTTATCGGGAAGAGGGTCCCGCAATACGTTTGGGTTTGGACGAATTCGAATGTATCCGATTGATTGATCATTGCGGTCTTTCACAGGCGGAATGCGGTGAACAGATGGAGGTCGCAAGGACGACTGTCGCATTGATTTACGAACATGCGAGAAAAAAAATCGCAGAATCGATAGTTCTCGGACGCTCGCTGGAAATAAGCGGTGGTAAATATCGATTGGATGAACAGAACGAAGGAGCAGGCTGAAATTATAATTGTGATAATAACGGTTCCTGCGTTTTGATAGGAACTGTATCGGATAAAGTAAAATAATCTTCGGCAATTATGTCGGAGATTATATTTTGTTAGGAAAGGGAAATTTGAGGAAAAAAGTTATGTTTCTGGATATTCTCAATTTGATTCTGCCGATTGCAGCTTTACTTCTGGTGGGAATTGCTGCCCGTAGATGGAACTGGTTCAGTATGGAGGGCGCACAGGCCTTTCGCAGTGTGGTCAGCAGGGTAATGCTTCCGGTCGTGCTGCTGGATGCTTTTTTGTTTGCTGATTATTCAACGAACATCCTTATTGTTGGCGGAATGGTTCTTATCTGGATGCTTGCAGCACTCGGGGCTGGATTTCCGATGAGACGTTTTATGACAGAGCATAGCAAGTATCTTCCGTTCCTGACGACAGCAGATGAGGTCGGTATGCTCGGCTATTCCCTGATCGGACTGCTGTTTGGTTCGGCCGGGATTGCTTCAATGGCGATGTGTGACCTTGGACATTCCTTTTTTGTTTTTGCTATTGCGGTGCCGCTGCTGCAAATGACAAGCGGACAGAAGACGAATGCGAAAGAGATTCTAAACAGTATTCTTCACTCTTATCCGCTGATGGCTATGTTCCTTGGAATCATTCTGGGACTCCTGGGTGTCGGGCGTGCAATAGATGCCAATCCTGCTGTCGGAACAATTTATCATACGATGATCGACATGCTTTCAGGACCGACAACTGCTCTGATCCTGATTTCACTTGGATATGAATTGTCTTTCCGGAAAGAAGTGATGGTGTCAGTGGTTAAAGCTTATGCGATCCGTCTGCTCGTGATGGCTGTGATCGGTGCGTTATGCAGTTTCATTATTTTCCGCTTCGTTCCTTATAACAAAATGCTGATGACGTCACTGCTGCTATTGATCACACTGCCTCCTTCATTCTGCATGGCAATATTTGGGGATCTTGGTGAAGAGGCTGAGTTTATGTCAACAAGCATGTCTTTCGGGACACTGGTTGGGGTCATCCTTTATATCGGTGTATCGATATTTGCCTTGGGCTAATAAAAAGTGAAAAATGAGGAGTGAGGAATGACCTGTTTATTTTGGTATGTATTCCTTACTCCTTATGTCTAAAGTTTTATGTCACCCGTCTGACTTCCCGCATTTTTGCCACAGATGATTCCGGTAGCGATGGCCCAGGTCAGGTTGTATCCGCCGCAGGGACCGACCACATCCAGAACTTCACCGGCAAAATAAAGGCCCTTCTGTTTGCGGGATTCCATTGTATGCAGATCAACTTCTGAAAGCGGAATACCTCCGGCAGCTGCCTGACCGAAGTTGAAACCACGGTTTCCCTCAATCGGAATCAGTCCGTTCTCAAGGCGCTTGAGATGGACCCGGAAAGTGCGCGAATCGATACGCTTGCAGGTAGTTTCCCAGTCGAGCTTCCAAATCTTGAAAAAGTATTCAATCAATTTTTCCGGCAGAACCGAAAGGTAGACACTGCGGTAGGGATAATCTTTGTTGATGTGCTGATAGAAAAAGTTGTCCAATTGCCGTTTCAGATTTCCGGGTACGAAATTCAATCGCAGCATATAGTCTTTGGCGTCTTTCTCACTGATCAGGTGACTGATATTCATGATGCCCGGCCCGTTCAGGCCATAATCTGTAAAGATCACATTGCCATAGCTGCTGCCTAATACATCCTTACCCCGAATTGCGCTGACTTCAGCATCGACCCGCATTCCCTGCAGGGCTTTGAAAATATCGCCTTTGGCGCTGACCGGAGCCAGGGCTGGAACAAAGGGCAGATCCCGATGTCCGAATTGGAAGAGCTCACTGAGTATGCTTGTATTTGCTCCAAGCTGCGGAAAGGCGCGGCTGCCGCTTGCGAGAATCAGTTTGTCGAGAGGTTTTGTCTTTCCTGATCCTTCAATGGTCAGGATAAATTTTGTTCCGCTCACGGAAATTCCTGTGACCTTCGCACCACTGCGGACTTCAATCCCGGCATACAGGAGTGCATCACTCAGAATTTGCACCACATTGGCGGCAGACCAGGATTGTGGATATACCCAGCCGTCTTCTGTTTGGACTGTCGGGATCCCCAGTGTTTCCAGTTTCTTTCGAATTGTATCTGGACCGACCTGTTTAAAGATGAGGTTCAGGTCACCGGGCTTGACGCTGTAATAGCTTCCCGGCCCGGCATTCATGTTGGTAATGTTGCATCTGCCGTTTCCGGTAGCAAACAGTTTTCTGCCAATCTTTTGATTTCCGTCAAAAATCGTGACAGAATGTTCCTGGTTTTGTTCTTTGATCATCAGGGCAGAAAAAATTCCTGCCGGTCCGGCTCCGATAATTC
>CAYWGX010000079.1:0-11236 GCA_964457635.1 uncultured Leptolinea sp. | reverse complement strand
TGAGGTCGGCAACGCACAGGGCGTTTTGGATGGTGATTTAGATGGGTTTATGCAGGCTTATCTGAAATATAAAAAATAAAAAGAGAGGTGTATTATGAAAAATTTTATTGAAGAGTTCAAGACCTTTATTTCAAAGGGCAATGTACTCAGTATGGCAATCGGTATCATCATTGGCGGTGCGTTCAATGACATCGTGAATTCATTGGTCAATGATGTCATTATGCCGGTCATCGGACGTCTGCTCTCAGGTATTTCGTTCAATGACTGGTACATTCCGCTCAACGGTGTAAAATATGATTCTTTTGCTGCTGCTCAGGCTGCCGGTGCTCCGATGATCACCATCGGTAAATTCATTTCCGCAGTCATCAACTTCTTCATCATTGCACTGGTTCTGTTCTTCATTATGAAAGCTGCCAACAAAGCCACTGAATTGACCAAGAAGAAGGAAGAAGAAGCTGCCGCTGAAGCTCCTGCTGAACCCAGCGAAGAAGTGAAGCTGCTTACAGAAATTCGCGACGCACTTGCTGCACAGAAATAATCGTCAGAAATTTATTTTGCATATCCTGTGTGCTGCTGAAATCTCAGCAGCACATTATTATTTAAGGGAACGCTGATTAGAAAGGGAGAACGGGGACAGATTCCGTGAATCTCCGGCATCAGTGTTTTCTGAAAACCAAAAAAGAAGTGAGGAATATTACCCTGAAATTATGAAAACGTTTTAGTTTTTTCTGATATAATGAAATTGAGTTAATGTAAGGAGTATTTAAGTTGAGTAAAAAGGTTTCTTCTGTATTCATTTTTCTGTTTTTTGCGCTTCTCTTATCATCCTGTTCGATGCTCCACACCCCGGAACCGGTTGATTATGAAACCATCGAAAAAACCGCGGCAGTTCACATCACCCAGACCTTTGAAACACTGCCGACCAACACGCCAACCTTTACGCCTGTCCCCACGAATACGAATACTCCGGAACCGACTGCAACTGAAATTCCGACAGCCACTGAAGATCTCAGTGATATGATGATTTCCCGGCAGTCCGTCCCTGTTACAGAAGTTCCTCCCGAGCCGACTGCTACGGTCTATTTCCCGGACAAGGCTGATTTTGTCTCTGCCTTGCCGAGTCCCAATCAATTCGTTCCCGGTCAGCGTTTTTACCTGACCTGGCAGCTGAAAAATACCGGTACATCAACCTGGTCAGGAAAGTATCGGTTTCATTACAATGATGGAATCCAACTGGCTGATCAAAGCAGTTATGAGATCAATGAAGTCGTTGATCCAGGCGGCATCTTTTCAATCACGATGCCGGCAACAGCTCCCGACAGTCAGGGAACTTACAAAACGACCTGGGTATTGGAAAACCCGGATGGAATTCCGTTTTATTACATTAATTATGTCACGATCGTTGGTGATCAGACCTTTATTACACAGGTGCCTGAACTGAATCCGACGGCAACACCATCTTCTTATGAATGGATGTGTTCGGATCCTGAAAGAAGCAGGATACAGGGTGATGGATGTTATGAATATTGTTCAGAGAATACTGTCTTACAGTTGGAGTTGAACGGTAAGGCTTGTTATGCAAATGGTGAAAGAGTTAGATATGGTGAATAAATCCCGATCAATTGCAGCTGTTTTTGCTTTGCTGGTATTGCTTTTATCCTCATGCAGAAATCTGCCGGGAAAGAGCACGGAGAATCCGCAGCTTCCGGCAGCAGCGACTGCTGACGGAGAACCGGTCTCTTTACCCGGTTCAGATGCGAACAATTCGTATACTGCAATAACAGTCTGGGAAGAGCCTTCCGGAGACAGCCCAACAGTCACACCGATCATTTTCTTCCCTGAAAAACGCGGCGAAACAGCTCCGATGATCATGCGGGAACCGGTGGATCAAATTTCGCGGGATCCTTCCGCCTTTACCTCAAATGAACCGGGTGGTTATACACAAATTTCCACGCCATTCCCGACAGCGATTCCGGGAAATATGCAAGCTGCGATGCGGGATGAGATGGAACTGGTCAGCTATAACCCCCGCAATAATTCAACGGTTTTGCCCGGACAATCACTGCATCTGGATATTTCTTTGAGAAACACAGGTACGACCACGTGGCAGACGAATTATAAAGTGAGCGACGTTTCCGCATCTCCGATGGCCATCACCAAAGAATATACCCTGCCCTATCCGGTGGCTCCGGGTGGTACGGTTTTGATTTCTGTCTATATGGCAGCCCCGTCAGCTTTGGGAAATTACGCCGAAAGTTTTCAGATCAAAGATTCTTACGGGGTCGTTTTCGGGCAGTTTGAATATTATCTGGCTGTCGGTGACTTTTCCGTGGTTACAGCCATCCCGACGCTGACCGCAACCATCACGCCTACCTATTATTCACCGGACGGCATAACGGCTACTCCGGACTCTCTGGCCTGGATGTGTATCGATCCTGAGCGCAGCAAGCTGCAGGATTGTTATTCATTTTGTGTTGAATTTTCTGACAGAAAAGAATTTGAATATTGTTTTTATGATGGAGAGCGGTATTTGACGCCGGTCCCATAATCAAACAAGGAGGATTACGACATAATGAAAAAAGATTTGGATATTTTGATGGTTGGTCATTTCGCGAAGGATAAGATCGTCGTGGATGGCAAAGAAGAGATTTGTGCCGGAGGAGCGGTTTATTACGGTGCTGTTGTTTTACGCCGTCTCGGTCTTGAAGTCGGTGTCGCCTCCCGCGGTAATCCGGAAGATTATCCGAGCCTTCAGCCGCTGATGGACATGGGTATTGAGTTTGACCTTCATCCGGCATCACAATCCTCCGGATGTATCAATATCTATAATTCCGCGGATATGGACCACCGAATTTGCAAACTCTTTGGATTTGCCGGTGAGATTCCCTACGAAGATATCCCGGATGTCAACGCAAAGATCATTGCCATTCTCCCGATCATTGCCGGTGAAGTCAGCCTGGATACTTTGATCAAGCTCTCAAAGAAAGCCCCGATCGCATTGGATGTCCAGGGATTTGTCCGTGTTCCGGAAGGCGACGATCTGCTCTTCAAGCCCTGGAAGGACATGGAAGAAGGACTGAAGTATGTCACATTCCTGAAGGTGGACAGTGCGGAAGCTGAATATCTGACCGGTGAGAAGGATCTCGAAAAAGCCGCGAAGAAGCTGGCTGCCTACGGGCCAAAGGAGATCGTGCTGACGCAGAAAAAGGAAATCCTGGTTTATGCGGATGGCAAATTCTATCGGGCTCCGTTCCTGCCCAAGAACCTTTCCGGCAGAACCGGCCGCGGGGATACCTGCATCACATCCTATATCGGTTCCAGAATCAAACACGATCCGGAACGTTCCTGCCAGATCGCCGGCATTATTACAAGCATGAAACAGGAAGTACCGGGACCCTGGAACGGGGAGATCGATCCGGAAAGATTTGACCCGAACATTGTTTTCGGTGACTAAGAGGTAAAGATGGATTTTGACAATTTGGAAAATAAAATCGAAGAGTCCGTTCGGGATGCAAATATCCGGAAGGAAGACGCGATCGATTCTGCTTTACTGAAGGCCGACGAGCTGGTTTCAAAAGCTGAAGAAAAACACGAAGAACGGAAGGCTGAACTGGCTGACCGGGTTGAAAACCTGAAAGACAACATTGATACGAAAAAGGAAGAGATTGCCGAAAACATCAGTGATACTCGTGATAAAGTTCACGAGATGAGCGAAGAGGCAGCTGTTGCCGTTATGATGAAAGCCGATGACGTCGCTGCCAGAATTGAAGAGCATCACGAAGAACGTACCGCTGAACTTCATGAAGGTATAGAAGATTTCAAGGATACCCTTGAATTTGCCGAAAAAGATATTGATGAACAGATCGAAAAACAGGCCGAACGTTTAGACGAAAAAAAGGAAGAATTTGATGCCTGGGCGGAGCAGAAAAAGGAAGAAGCTGACCGGGCAGAAGAAGCTTTTTCCGAAAAGGCTGAAACGACTCTTGAGGATGTGAAAGAAAAAGCCCGGGATACCGTCGAAAATGTACGGAGCACATATCAAAAACCGGAGGATGAACTGGAATCACTTCCCGTCACCCGCCGGGAGCCTGTTATTCCGCAGTATGTCCCGAAAACCTATTCCCGGGAGACCCCTTCCGAACCGGTTTCCGACGGGAATTCTGTCTATTACGTCGATGATGTTGTCGAATCGGTAGGAAATGGCGTCAAAGGTTCTGTTGAAAACAGCGGGGAAAAGAAAAATAACACGGTTCTTTGGATCGTTTTAGCTGTTGCTGCTGCTGTGATCATCGCCGGCTGCTGTTGTTTTTCGTTGATTTTCGCATTATTAAGAGCCTCGCTCGGATAATTACTCAAAGGGAATGCTATGGCAGGTGAACCCAATAACAAAATCATTTATTCAATGATTCGTGTCTCGAAAATGTACGACAAAAAAGTCGTGCTGAAGGACATATCTATCTCCTATTTCTATGGCGCCAAAATCGGTGTCATCGGGTTGAACGGGTCCGGAAAGAGTTCTCTGCTGAAAATATTTGCCGGTGTGGATAAAGACTTCATCGGTGAAACGGCAATCGCTCCCGGATATTCGATTGGTTATCTCGAACAGGAGCCGCTGCTGGATTGTAATAAAACCGTCCGAGAGGTGGTAGAAGAAGGTGCGCAGGAAGCGGTTGACCTGCTGAAGGAATTCGAAGAGATCAGCGCACGCTTTGCCGAACCGATGAGCGATGATGAGATGAATGAACTCATCGAAAAACAGGGCAAGGTGCAGGACCGTATCGACCAGCTGGACGCCTGGGACATCGATTCACGGCTGGAAATGGCCATGGACGCGCTGCGCTGTCCTCCGGGAGATACGCCGGTCAATGTACTCTCCGGTGGTGAAAGACGCCGAGTGGCACTTTGCCGGCTGCTGCTGCAAAAACCGGATATCCTCCTTCTCGACGAACCGACCAACCATCTGGATGCAGAAGCGGTAGCCTGGCTGGAACGTCATCTGCAGCAATATCCGGGAACCGTCATCGCAGTGACCCACGACCGCTACTTTCTGGATCATGTCGCCGGCTGGATCCTTGAACTGGACCGTGGGGAAGGCTATCCTTTCCAGGGAAACTATTCTTCCTGGCTGGAACAGAAAAAACGCAGACTGTCCATGGAAGAGAAATCCGAATCCGAACGGCAGCGAACGCTGCAGCGGGAACTGGATTGGATCCATATGTCTCCAAAGGGACAACACGCGAAATCCAAGGCCCGTATTGCGTCCTATGAAAAGCTGCTTTCACAGGACTTTGAAAAGGAAGCAGCGGAACTGCAGCTCTTCATCCCGCCCGGTCCCCGTCTGGGTAACCTGGTGATTGAGATGAATGACGTCTCCAAGGTCTTCGGTGACAGGATCCTCGTGGACAATGTCACCTTCAACCTGCCGCCGGGCGGCGTGATTGGTATTATCGGACCGAATGGCGCAGGGAAAACGACACTGTTCAGGATGATCGTAGGAGAAGAACAGCCGACAAGCGGGACTATTCGCATAGGTGATACAGTGAAACTTGGGTATATGAACCAGAGCCGTGAAGCATTGGATCCGGAAAAGAATATCTGGGAAGTCATTTCCGGCGGGCAGGATGAAATCGTTATCGGCGGGCGTAAGGTGAATTCCCGAGCTTATGTCGCCCGTTTCAATTTTTCCGGTGCAGACCAGCAGAAAAAAGTCGGTGTGCTTTCCGGCGGTGAACGCAACCGGGTACAGCTCGCGCAAACACTGAAGAGTGAAGCAAACGTTTTGCTGCTGGACGAACCGACCAATGACCTGGATGTCAACACCATTCGGGCGCTGGAAGAAGGGCTGGAGAATTTCGCCGGTTGTGCGCTGGTGATTTCCCACGACCGCTGGTTCCTGGACCGGGTCGCGACACACATCCTGGCTTTCGAAAATGATTCAGACGTGCGTTTCTTTGACGGGAATTATACCCAATATGAGGAAGACCGCAGAAAACGTCTGGGCATTGAAGCGGATACGCCGCATCGTACGAAATATCGTTCATTGACAAGAGTATAAAACAGACAATTTGTCTGAATAAAAAAGTGAGGTTGAACAAACATGGATTACGCAAAAGAGTCTTTACGTCTCCACAATGAGTGGAAAGGGAAAATTGAAGTCATAGCTACCGTTCCGGTTAAAACCAAAGAAGATCTTTCTTTGGCCTATACGCCCGGGGTTGCACAACCCTGCCTGGAAATCCAGAAGGATATCGATAAAAGCTATGATCTCACCCGCCGGCACAACCTTTGTGCGGTGATCACCGATGGTTCCGCAGTTCTCGGTCTCGGCGATATCGGTCCGGAAGCCGGCATGCCGGTGATGGAAGGGAAATGCGTCCTGTTCAAATCCTTCGGCGGAGTAGATGCTTTCCCGCTTTGTGTAAAAACTCATGATGTCGATGAGTTCGTCAACACGGTATATCTGATTTCCGGCTCCTTCGGCGGGATCAACCTCGAAGACATTTCCGCCCCGCGTTGTTTCGAAATCGAACGGAAACTGAAAGAAAAATGTGACATTCCGATTTTCCATGATGACCAGCACGGAACCGCGGTGATCACACTTGCAGGTCTGTCCAATGCGCTGAAAGTTGTCGGAAAGAAAAAGGAAGATATTCGTGTCGTTATGTCCGGCGCCGGTGCTGCTGCTATTTCCATCTGCAAGCTGCTGCTTTCCGCAGGTATCAAAAATGTTACCCTTTGTGACCGGACCGGTGCCATTTACAAAGGCCGCGAAAAAGGCATGAACTGGATCAAGGAAGAAATGGCCGAAATCACCAACCTGGACCGCAGACAGGGCTCTTTGGCTGATATGCTGGTCGGTGCGGATGTGTTCATCGGTGTATCTTCTCCGGGACTTGTCACCACAGAAATGGTGAAAACCATGGCTAAGGATCCAATCATCTTTGCCTGTGCGAATCCGACACCCGAAATCTTCCCGGAAGATGCAAAAGCCGGCGGAGCAGCCGTGATCGCGACCGGACGCAGTGACTTTCCGAACCAGATCAACAATGTTCTGGCTTTTCCGGGCATTTTCCGCGGCACCTTTGATGTTCGTGCCAGCGACATCAATGAAGAGATGAAAATTGCCGCTGCTAAAGCTCTGGAAGATCTGATCTCTCCGGAAGAGCTTTCTGCTGAATACATCATTCCGAAGGCTTTCGATCCGCGTGTCGGAGAGGCTGTTGCTAAAGCTGTGGCTGAAGCCGCACGAAAGACAGGCGTTGCCAGGATCTGAGCAAGTATCTTTTTGACAAAAACACAGCAGCATCATATCAATGCTGCTGTGTTTTGCTGAAATATCTAATGGAAAACTAATGTTGGTATATAATATAATAAAAAAAGAAGGTCAAATTTACAAAACAGAGGCAGATGATGATTCATTTTAATGTACCGCCGGTCTATGGAACCGAGGAAGAAAAAATTCATGAAGTTATTCAGCTGCGGAAAATCTGCGGAGACGGCGAATTCACGAAAAAATGTAATCATTGGATCCAAAGCAGCACAAATTGTGCAAAAGCTTTGCTGACGACCAGCTGCACGCATGCACTGGAAATGGCAGCCCTGCTTTGTAAAATTCAACCGGGCGATGAAATAATCCTGCCATCATATACTTTTGTTTCTACCGCAAACGCATTTGTACTGCGTGGAGCAAAACTTGTGTTTGTTGACATCAGGCCGGACACGATGAACATTGATGAAAACCTCATCGAAGCTGCAATCACTGAAAAAACCAAAGCGATCGCAGTCGTCCACTATGCCGGTGTTGCCTGTGAAATGGACAAGATCCTTCAAATTGCAAAAAAATATCATCTGTTTGTGGTGGAAGATGCCGCACAGGGAGTTACCTCCGCATACAAAGGGAAGGCTCTCGGCGCGATCGGTGATTTCGGTTGTTACAGTTTCCATGAGACCAAGAATTACAGCATGGGAGAGGGCGGTGCACTTCTTCTCAATGATGATCAATATACGGATACCGCAGAGATCATTCGGGAGAAGGGAACAAACCGCAGCCAGTTCTGGCGCGGGAAGGTCGACAAATATCGCTGGGTAGATATCGGGTCATCTTACCTGCCCTCAGAATTGAACGCAGCCTACCTGTTTGCCCAGCTGGAAAACGCCGATAAAATCTTCGAAGATCGTATGGCCGGTTGGAACCGCTATTATGCGGGGCTTCAGCCTTTGGCAGAAGATGGCAAAATATCTCTGCCGTTTGTCCCCGAAGAGTGCGCTCATAATGCGCATATGTTTTATATCAAAGTGAAAGATATTGAGGAACGGAGCCGGCTCATCAACTACCTGAAATCGAAAGAGATTGAAACCGTCTTCCATTATATTCCCCTGCATTCAGCTCCCGCAGGATTAAAATGGGGACGCTTCCATGGAGAAGACCGTTACACGACAAAAGAAAGTGAACGTCTGCTGCGCCTTCCGATGTATTACAAATTAAGACCGGAAGATGTGGATTCCGTTATAAACGGCATCAAAGATTTTTACTCAAAAGACAAATAAAACAAGAGTATCGGTTGCCGGCACCCGGTCTCCGGATACGTTATTTTCAGCGATCATTGATGGACACAAGAACCTAAAGTTAAAGATGAAAAGAATTGCGGTACTTCAGTCAAACTATATTCCCTGGAAAGGGTATTTCGATATCATTCACGATGTTGATGAATTTATATTCTATGACGAGGTACAGTTCACGAAAAATGACTGGCGCAACCGCAACAGAATTTCAGCACCGGGAGGAATCCAGTGGCTGACGATCCCGACCAACGGCAGCATCACTCAGCCAATCGATGAAGTTACGACCGCGGGCTCGCAATGGCAGCGGAAGCATTTCAATACTCTGGTGACCTGTTATTCAAAAGCTCCCTATTTTAAAGATTATCGTGATTTTCTTGAAGACTTTTACCTGGGCCATACTTGGTCAAATCTTTCAGAGCTGAATCGATATCTGATCATTCACATTTCACAGGATTTTCTCGGTATTCAGACGTCCTTCAGCAGCAGCCGCAGTTATGTATCCTCAGGAAGCGGACATCAGAAGTTGCTGAGCCTTTTGATATCGGCAGGAGCAGAGTATTATGTTTCCGGTCCTGCAGCAAAATCCTATATCCATGCTGAAGATTATGAAAAAGCCGGGATCGAACTGCATTGGAAAGATTATTCAAATTATCCGGAATACCCGCAGCTCCATGCACCCTTCTGTCATAATGTCACGATTCTCGACCTGCTCTTCAACACAGGGAGCCGGGCAGCTGATTACATCTGGGGACGAACAGAAAGTAAGAAGTAAGGAGTAAGACGTATGAAATAAATAGTACGAAGTAAGTAGTTTAGTATAACCTGTTACTTCGTACTATTTATTCCTAACGTCTTACGTCTTACGTCTAAAGTCTTATTTCCATCGGTTCGGCGTTTTGAAGATGTCTGCGGGTTTTGTCGCAAACCGGTTTATCTTCCACCAGGAATAACAGCATGGAAAGCAATGAACCGTGAGCAACCAGCAGGACCGTATCATCGGGATGGTTCTGCAGTACTTCTCTGTAAAAAGGCTCGAGGCGGTTCTTCACATCATTGAGAGATTCCCCTTCCGGAAATTTGAAATTTTCAGGATCAGCTTCCATGGCACGCCGGTATTCATCCGGCAGATCCGCCTTATCATAGGGGCCGCCTTCATAAGATCCAAAGCATCTTTCCCGGAGTCTTCGGTCGAATTTGATTTTTTCATAAGGAAAAACATCCTTCAGCGCCAGACGTGCAGTGGTTTTTGCGCGGTCAAGATCGGAACAATATACCGCGTCAAAATGATAAGGTTTCATCAGCTTGTTTGCACTTCTTGCCTGCTCTTCGCCGGTAGCGTTGAGCGGGATATCGGTGATTCCCTGATAGCGATGATGCAGGTTCCAGTCAGTTTGTCCATGGCGCAGCAATACCAATGTCGTCATAAGCCTTCCTCATAAAAAATTACAGATGTCGGAATAAAGAATCGATCATTCCGCAAAATCGGCGGATCGATAAATTTCCCGCAGAATTGCGCATAGCCTGTTTTCTTTTCAACCATATCCAGCGGAGCAAAAATCAGCGCATCGCCATAATCATCAAGGTTGATCCCTCGAATAATTGCGGTGGGTTCCTCGATAGCGTCGGTGAACGGGAACATTTCGATAGAAGCGGTGTCATGAATATGCTGTCTCACGAACGGCAGGCGGAAATCAGGCGCATGCTCGATGGTCAATTCCGGTTTTTCTTTCAAATAGATAAAACTCCCGGTATCAACAGAAGTGACCAGGATGTCATCATCCGGAGCGCATATACCCGGCAATGCGGCAGGCCGGTATAGGGGATGATTCTTTATAAATCCGGTACCGAACAAGGCAGCCAACAGAACCATAAGCCCAAGAAGATCGGAGCCCAGCTCTCTGCCCGGTCCCGGAATTTCAGCGGGTTTCATACAGATATGAACTTTCGGATGATTATCAGCTAAATATTGCAGTGGCAACCCTGCAACACAAGCCGGTACCCACATACTGACAGCATACAAACGAAGATAATTTGTGGAAAAAGGAACTGCAGCACATTCGGAAAGTGTGATTCCCAAAACACAAACCAAAAACATTGAATATGGAGTTTCATTTCTTCTGGTAATGAGAATCATCAATCCCAACAGCCATATCAGCATCAATCCATAACGAAAAATCGTTTGAAGTCCTTTTGGATTTCCGTTGATAAATGAAAATGCTCCGTAATATTCCGATTTGATCAAACTGTCCCAAAAGATGGTCTTGAGCGCTGAGAGAATGTTCTCCGGATGCTCCTTCAGAACAGGTGCGCATAGGGAAGCGACGTCTGCGAGCACATTGTCTGATTCATTCAACGCTGTCATTTCCGGTGAAGCGACCACATCTCCCCAGGATTTCCCGCCCAAACATAAGCCATAGACCATCTCAGCTGCCTGTCGATTGGGAATCTTTTCAGGCCCGTAAACATACTTCTGTGCCATCCTATTCATGCCAAAACCCGAGAGCATCAGCACAAGAGCCAATCCCGCCCACAAAAGGCGTTTTGGGTTTCCTTTCAGGAAGATGAAAAAATACCATAAACCCAGAGCAGGAAAAAGGAACATGGCAGCTGGTCTTGCATTCATCCCGATGGAAAGCATCAGAAACCCGGCAAGCATATAGATCTGTTCATGAGT
>CAYWGX010000078.1:0-11249 GCA_964457635.1 uncultured Leptolinea sp. | reverse complement strand
GTAAGTGAACAGACCCTTTAGGAGGCAGCATGAAACTGTTTATTGATGACGCCAATGTAAGTGAAATCAGCCGGCTGATCGATCTTTATCCGATCGACGGTGTCACAACCAATCCAACGATCCTTGCTAAAACCGGACGGAACCCGATCGAGGTGCTGAAAGAGATCCGGGAAATCATCGGTCCTGAAAAGACGATCTTTGCTCAGGCGATCCCTGTTGAGGCGGAGGCAATTATCCGGGATGCTCATGCCATTGTGAAGCTGCTCGGTGAAAAGACAATTGTGAAGATTGCTTCAATTCCGGAGGGCTTCAAAGCAATTCGCATGCTGAAGGAAGAAGGTATCCATACTTGCGGGACAGTTGTCTATACCCCGCTGCAGGCTTACCTGGCCGCAAAAGCCGGTGCGGATTATGTCGCGCCTTATGTCAACCGCATCGATAACATGGGTTATGACGGGATCCGGGTGGTTCAGAAAATTCAGGATATCCTGACACTCCATAATTTTGATACGGAAATTTTGGCTGCGTCCTTCAAAAACAGCAACCAGGTTCTCGCACTGTGCGAATACGGGATCGGTGCGGCGACTTGTGCCCCATCTGTGATCGATGGTTTTGTAAAGAATATGGCGATCGATGGTGCGGTAAATGATTTCATCAGAGACTTTGCCGGGGTAGCCGGTGAAGGAAAAACCATGGCCGACCTCATATAAATCAGAAATCAGAATTATGAAAAAAATGAGGCAGCAGAACAGATTTGTTTGACTCGGGATGGTCTCATGAACATTTTTACAAGAAAGAACTCCATGAATGAAAAGTCCTTCCGCTGGCCGTCCCATACGGCTCACATACCTGCGATGATTTCCGGCAGTTCATCAAGCGACTGGATGGTGAAGTCCGGCCTGGCTTCAACCTTGAGCGCGGCACCGGTCGGGTTGAACCAGACACTGGGAATCCCTGCACGGTTGGCCCCGAGGATATCTGCGCTCAGCGAATCGCCGACCAGCAGCAAATCCTTTGGTTCGCAGGGGCCGATGCGGGAGAGAACATGGTCGAAGAAGGCTTTCTGCGGTTTCTGTGCACCGACCTCTTCCGAGATGAAGAATTCATCCACATAGCGGTCCAGGCCGGTAAGGGCGATGCGCTTCCGCTGGGTGGAGGCGACTCCGTTGGTAACGATATAGATCTCATGGTCCGGGCGAAGTTTCTGCAGCAGCGCTTCCGCTCCTTCCATCCAAATCGGATTGATTTCCAGTTCTTCCCGAAATTCATCCTCGAAAGCGGCACCTTCCGCATCGATTTCCAGCTCGGCGAACAACAGGTCGAACCGTTCCACCAATACGCGGTCCCGTGACATCTCTCCCCGTTCATAGCGTTCCCACAGCCGGTTGTTGATCCTTGTGTAGCCATCGAAAAAAGCGGGACTGTATTCCCATCCTCTGTGCAGAAATATATTTTCGAAAGCCAACCGGGCAGAAGCATCAAAATCCCACAGCGTTCCATCCGCGTCAAAAAGCAGTTTCTTTCTCATTGTTTTTTCCTTATCAGGCAGATGATGATCCCCGGTATGCTGATGCCGACGAGGATCCATCCGACCGTATTTTTATATGCTGCGGCCCGGTCCAGCAGTCTGCCCAGATCGGGTGCCGGGAGCTCTTTCACCGCTGTCGGCAAAATCTGTGCGGCTCTGTTTGGGTCTGCAGTGAATGTGGGCCGTGGTGTGGAGGTTGGCGGCACCGGGGTCTTTGTCGGTGTCGGGGTCGGCGTCAGCGTGAAGGTGGGCTGGATCACCAGCTGCTGCCCTTCCATGATGACCACCGGCGTTGTGTCGCTGAGTTTGATATGGTTGAGTACCGAAAGTGTATACCAGTCCAGCCCGTATGCCAGGGCGATCTCGGAAAAGGTCTCCCCTTCCTGCACGATGTGGTAAATGCCGCCATCCGGGTTCATGGTGGATGTGATGAGGGCTTGCGGCGTTGGGGTGGCGGACATGGTCGGTTTGGGTGTACGGTAGTCGTAAGTCGGTTCGGTGATGCTGTAATCATCTGTGCCGTCATCCAGTCCGGCAAGGGTGAGCACGATATAGCGGTGCTTGTCAGCCGAGTCGGCGATGCCAATCCCTGCCTGACGGACATTCTGGTCAAACATCACGCGGACCGCTGCCTGATTTTTGCGCCAGACCTCTTCGATCAGGTACTCCGCATCGGTGTCGATCCAGACCATCGCGTTGGTTTCCCGGATCGTGAAGGATTTGCTCCCCCCGTATCCGGCATCGGCTGCCCGCTCCTGAACGGTTTCTCCCGCGGGGCCGCTTGTCTGCAGTTTCTTTATTTCTGCCAGAAATTCCGCCTGATGCTGTGCGGCGCTTTCCAGATGTTCGTCGAATGCCAGCGGTCCGCAGCCGTATTGCCTGCGCAGTGCGTTAAGCTCCTGCAGCAGCTCTTCCCGGAATGTGTCATTCTCATCCGAAAAAACCGCCGGAACGGCGGTGAGGAGGATGATGAACATGAGAAAAACAATCGCTTTAAACCGCATAATTATTTATTAGACAATAGACGATAGACGTTAGACGTTAGACATTAGACGATAGACGTTAGACGTTAATCCCTGATACCTAACACCTAACACCTAACACCTAAAACCTTTTACCTGTTACCTTTTACCTATTCCCTGCCACTATCTCCTATCTCCTATCTCCTACTCCTTCTTCCTGATGAACCCAAAGAAGAGCGTAACTGCCAGCCCGAGACTGCAGACGATCACCAGGCCGAGACCGAGTTTCTTCGCACCGGGTGTGTCGAAATAGCGGATGTGCGGGATCAGCGGTTCCGGGGTCGGTGTATTGGTCGGCGTGGGAGTGAGGGTCGGCAGCGGGATCGGCGTATTGGTCGCCGTAGAAGTCGGCTTCGGGGTATTGGTCGCCGGCAGCGGGGTGATGGTAGGCGTCGGAGTATCTTCCACCGGGTTCCCGCCATAGACGATCAGGATGCGCTGCCCGATAGAGACGGAAGTGTCCTCCGGGTCCATGCCGTTCAGTGCCTGGATCTCCGCAATGGTGATGTTGTAGGAAAGGGCGATAGACCACAGCGTCTCATTGGTGCGGACGGTGTGATAGATAGAGCCGTCCGGCATCGGGGTGGCGGTGGAAAAATCTCCCGGCTGCAGCAGTGCCGAATCCGGATCGATGGGAACCTGATATTCCGAAACGGTCTGCAGGCTGGCCAGTCCCGTTTCTTCACCGGAGCTGTTGACCATCAGGGTATAGTATGAATTGCCTTCGGATTCCGCATAACCTGCTCCGACACTTCCGGTCCTGAAGCCGATCATGGTGTAGCGGTGCAGATCATCGGTCCACATGGAATTGACACAGTAGGAGGCATTGACACCGACCCCGCCGCAGACGTTTTCAGAGCGTGAGGGAATGGCGGAGCCGTCCGCACGGTCATGGGTCGTCTGATGGATCGAGGCCTGGTACATGGAATGCTGCTGGGCCAGCCCCATCAGCGAGGTATCGACGGTGTAAGGCTCCAGACCGTACGAGGAGCGGAGCGTGTTGACCTCATTGATGAGTGCTTCAGCGCTTTGTCCGGATACCTGTGCGGGAATGGCCAGAAAAATAAACAAAAGAAGCAGGCAATAGATACGTTTCATATTGGTGGATTATAATGCAAAATCGGGAACTTTGGTAATAGTGGGGACACCTCCTCCGGGAATTCTGAATATGAAGCACATGGGGACGGTTTCGTTGCTGCCGCGAAGCCGGCACTGTGGAACCGTCCCCGTGATGCGCCGATAATGTGTGGTTATTTCCCTAAATTCAGAATCGCTGCACATCCCCCCACATACCATGATATAATTGAGGCGTTGAGCCATCTGAAGACCCGAAAGAGGAGTAAAATGCCGCTGCCGGCATGCCGTACCGCTTATGTATCAGTTTCATGAATATTTTGATTTATCGCTGAAAAATCAGCCTTATTCTGTCCCCGGTGAGGAGTTGGAGGACTACCTGCGCCTGTTGGATATGCTGCTGGAAAGCTACGTTGAATTCAAAGGAATGGGAAGTCAGACCAGGCTGTTTTCCCGCGGACTTGTCGTCACGGAATCGGAGATGACGGGATATTTCGGCATGCCTCCCTTTTTCCGGGAACGGGATATCTGGGACCCGGTGCTGGCTGCGGGTACGGAAGAGGCTTTCAATTATATTTCCGGCCGGGCTGCTGCGACAAAAGCTTCCGGCGGTGAGCTGCGAATCGAAAATCTCATCGAAACCTTCTCGCTGGACCGGAGAGAACTTCTGGCAGTTCTCCTGGCACTGGCGGTAGAGGTTGACCGCCGCTATGAACGCGTTTACGGTTTCCTCCAGGATGATATCTCGAAAGGGACGCCCAATCTCGGGCTGCTTTATGCTCTTTCCGCGAGAATCACCGTTCGCGATGGCGCTGAAGAGACAATTCCGCTCCCGCTGGACGAGCGGATGTACACCTACTTCTTTGTGAGCGGAGAGGGACGGGACAGTCTGCATGCTCCGCTCGTCCTTCAGCCGCTGATGAAAAAGCTGCTGATGGGGATCCCGGATGCGGAAAAGGCTTCTGCCGTGTTCCATGTCTATACAGAAGTGAAAGACACACCGCTCTTCTTTGAGGAAAGCTACCGGGAACTCTCCTTTATGCTTTCCAAGGAAAATGCTGAGCCGGCTGATGATGAGCACGGACATACAAAAAATGCGATCTATCTCGGCAATGATGACGGAGACACAGTGCTGCATCTTTTGTATCAGTACTGCGCCGGAAAGCAGGAGAAACTCTATGTTCTCGACATCCGTCAGCTGCTCAGCCTGAAGCCGGAAAAACGACAGGCTGTACTTTCAGACCTTTATCTGCGTCTGAAGATCTATAACGGCAGACTGGCGGTTCAGCTTGCCGCCGGTGACATTGCGGAGTTTATGGCGCCTGACGAAAGCGGACTCGGGTTCAGCGGACTGCTGGACAATATCTGCCGGACGGCTGCTCCGAAGTTTATCTTCCTGTTCGGTGAAAAAGAGGAGCCGGGCGAGCTGGCGGCCCTGTTCGTGCCCTTCCTGCGGGTCCCGGATGCCACAGCTGCCCTGCGGACCGAGATCTGGTCCCATTTCCTGCACATGGACAGCGGGATCCAAATCGCTCCGGATGTGAACATCCCGGACCTGGCAGACTGCTACGAGATCCCCTACGGCAAGGTGCGGAAGGTCATCGGTCACACCATCGCCAACGCCCGCATGAAGCAGGAGACCGTTATCGACAAGCGGCTGATCCTGGACTCCCTGCGGCAGATGAACCAGGTGGATTTCTCCGGCCTGGCTACCTATGTGAACCCGGCTTACACCTGGGATGACATCACCATCACTGAGTCACAGAAGGCAGTGATGCAGACGGCCTGTGACCGTTACCGGCTGCGCAACCGCATCGGGGAAGGCTGGGGACTGAAGCGCAAGAATGCCTATGGCAACGGCGTCAGCATCCTGCTTTACGGCCCTCCGGGGACCGGAAAAACCATGGCGGCCCAGGTGATCGCCAATGAGCTGACCCTGCCGCTCTATCGTGTGGACATTTCCCAGATTTCTTCCAAGTATATCGGTGAGACGGAAAAGAACCTGGCGGTGATTTTCAACGCAGCCGCCAAAGCGAACGTGATCCTCTTTTTCGATGAGGCAGACGCCCTCTTTTCCAAGCGTACCAGCGTCGGGGATTCCCATGACAAATACGCAAACTCCGAGACGGCTTACCTGCTGCAGAAGATCGAGGAATACAACGGTATGTCGATACTTTCCACGAACTATTACAACAACTTCGATGATGCCTTTGTGCGCCGCATTACCTACTCGATCCACCTCCAACAGCCGGATAAGGAGACGCGCTTCACGCTCTGGACAACCATCCTCCCGGAGACAGCTGCCATGGCGGAGGATATCGATTTCAAATTCCTGGCCGATAAATTTGACCTTTCCGGCTCCAACATCAAGGCGATCCTGTTCAATGCGGCCTATATGGCAGGGGCGGAGCAGTCGGAGATCGAAATGCGTCATATCATCCGGGCGATGGAGTATGAGTTCAACAAGCTGGGCAAGCTGGTCAACAACAGCGATTTCGGTAAATACGAGAAATACCTGCAGGTGCAGAATTAAGAAAACACTGACTAATGTGACAATGGAGACGGAAGGAACCGTACCCGTGACACATCCCGGTAAACACATTTATCGTGGCGCCAATTGAGGCATGTTGGATTACTCATTGTTTTCTCAAACCAAAAGGGACAGATATAATCGCCTGTCCTTTTTTCTTTAACTAATCTAAATTTATTATTCCCTTTATACAAATTTTCAAATTTGTCGAAATTTTGACAACTTGGGGAAAGTTGTCTATTTCTTTCTTTTTGCGAATATGATATAAACTCCAACATGGAAAATGTGACGGAAAATCTGATCGAGATCCGTGGGCTGAAAAAGACCTATCGTGAGGGCTCTGTCTCCACGGAAGCGCTGCGCGGGATCGACCTGAGCGTTGCCGGGTGCGAATATCTCGGCATTGTCGGGAAGTCCGGTTCCGGGAAGACCACGCTGCTCAACATGATCGCCGGGCTGGACAACCTGACGGAGGGTGAGATCATCGTCGGCGGACAGCGGGTCGACAAAATGAACGAGGTGAAGAAGGCGGTTTGGCGGGGACGGAATGTGGGCTTTATCTTCCAGTCCTTCCAGCTGCTGCCGGGGCTGAGCCTTTTGGATAACGTGATGCTGCCGATGGACTTCTGCGGAAAGCTGAACCGTCACTCTGCTGAAAAAGCCGCGGAACTGCTGCGCATGGTGGGGCTCATCGACCACATCCACAAGATCCCCTCGGAGATCTCCGGTGGGCAGCAGCAGCGGGTGGCTATCGCCCGGGCCCTGGCGAACGATCCGGCTCTGCTGCTGGCGGACGAACCCACCGGCCGGCTGGATACCGCCACTTCGGAAGTGGTTTTTGAGATTTTTGAGCAGGTGGTGGCGAAGGGAACGACCATGATCATCGTCTCCCACGACCACTCCCTGGCTGAACGTACCAAACGTCTGATCCGCCTGGCGGATGGGAAAATTAGTGATGAGTGAGGAGTGAGGAATGAGAAGTGATGAGTTAGGAATGAGGAGTGAGAATTGAATTCACTCCTAACTCCTAACTCCTCACTGATGATTATGTTTCCGATCGTTGTCAATGACCTTTGCAAATACTATGAGACCAAAGCCGGGAAAGTGGCGGCTTTGGATCATATCTCCTTTTCTGTGGAAGACGGGGACTTCGTCGGCATCGTCGGCAAGTCCGGCTCCGGGAAGTCGACCCTCATCAACATGCTGGCGGGTATTGACAAGCCCAGTTCCGGCTCGGTGGCCGTCTTTGACCGCAAGCTGGAGGAGATGAACGAAAATCAGCTCTCGCTGCTGCGCGGGTCGGACGTGGGCATCGTCTTCCAGTTCTTCCAGCTGCTGCCGGTGCTTTCGGTGCTGGAAAACGTGCTGCTGCCGATGGATTTTCTCGGCCGCATTCCCGAGAAAGAGCGCATGGAGCGGGCCTACGAAGTGCTGAAGATGATCGAGATCCAGGATTATGCCAACAAACTCCCCTCGGAGCTTTCCGGCGGACTGCAGCAGAAGGCCGCCATCGCCCGGGCACTGGCCAACGATCCGCCCATCATCATTGCCGATGAACCCACCGGGAACCTGGACTCGGCTGCCGCGGAAAAGATTTTTCAGCTCTTTGAAGAGCTTTCCCAAAAGCAGAAGACCATCGTGATGGTGACCCATGACGCGGAACTGGTCCGCATGGCGCACCGCATCCTCACGATTCGGGACGGCGCTTTGATCAATGACGAACGTACCCAAAAGAGGCAGGAGGGTCAGGCATGAGACCGCGCTGGAAGAAGATCTTCTACGATTTCCGCTCGAATCCCACCCGCTCGCTGCTGGTGATCCTTTCGATTTTCGTCGGACTTTTCGCGGTCGGGATGATCATGACGCTGTGGATCTGCATTCCCTCGGACCTGCGCCTGGGTTATGAGCAGTCCAATCCCGCCAACATCTATTTCCGTCTCTCCTCTTTCGATAATTCCCTAATCCGCTCGGTGAAAAAATGGGAAAATGTGAAGGACGCCATGGGCGCATCCGTTGCGACGCTGCGCGCTTATGACGGTTCGGGAAAGCTCAAGAAAGTCACAGTCCAGGCGGTCAGTGATGATGCCTGGCCGGTGAACCATGTCGACGTTTTGGAAGGCTCCTGGCCGCTCAGGGACAATGAAGCGGCAGTGGAAAATTACAAGTTGACGGACCTTGACGGCAGGGTCGGGAAACCATTAAGGCTCAAAACCGCTTCCGGTAAGGAAGTGGAGCTGACTATCGCTGCATCCATCCGGGACCAGAGCCTGGGTGCGGGAGACTATTCCATCGTCTTTATCGAGCCGATCCAGGTCTATGTCCATGAAGATATGCTGCGGAAGCTGGAGATGGATACGCAGTGGAATATGCTGCGCATCGTTCTGCAGAATGGCGGCAAAGATGATCAAGCCATCCGGGCGCAGGCGAATGTGTATGCCGACCGGCTGAAGAAAGCCGGCTATCAGGTGCAGTCCATCGCCATCCGCCGCTCCGATGCCCATCCGACTGCGGATTACGCGGATGCGATCGCGGGGATCCTGTTGGTGATCGGTGTGCTGGTGCTGTTCCTCAGCAGCTCCCTGACCTACAACACCCTGGCCGCGATTCTCTCCAACCAGATGCGGCAGATCGGTGCCATGAAGACCGTCGGGGCGACCTACGCCCAGATCGTCTTTATGTACATGCAGCTGATCCTGCTTTATTCTGTCATCGCACTGGTGTTGGCCATTCCCGCTTCTATCGGTGCGGCGGAATTATGCCGGGATTTTCTCGGAAAATCTATCAACTTTGCCAATATCCGCTCCGGTATCATCTGGGAGACCATCGTCGTGCAGTTGGTGCTGGGACTGGTCATCCCGCAGATCGCCGGTGCGATCCCGGTTTCGAAAGGTGCCCGGGTCAGCATTCAGAAGGCCATGGGCGGCATGCGCGGCACGAGCGGCGGAGAAAATGACCGTCTCACACGGGGACTGAGCAGGATCTTCTCCCGCCCGACGGCCCTTTCCATGCGCAATACCTTCCGCAACAAAAAGCGCCTGGTTCTGACACTTTTCACCCTTTCCCTGGGAGGGGCGATCTTCATCGCCTCCTTCAATGTCAACATGGCCATCGATGAGCATGTGGCGGTCATTGCCCGTTATGTCCAGGCAGACCTGGACCTGGTGACGGACCACCCATACCGGCCGGATCAGATCCAGACGGTGCTTCGGGATGTTCCCGAGATCGACTATATCGAGGGCTGGGGCTTCGGTAATGCAACCTATATCGACTCGGACGGCAATGACGGTCCCAGCATGTCCATCTTTGCTCCTCCGGATGGCTCTGCACTGATTTCGCCAAACGTCAAGGAAGGCCGCTGGTTCGAACCCGGTGAGCAGAACGTCATCACCCTCTCCGAACGCTTCAATTTTACTTATCCGGAGCTGAAGGTGGGAGACAAAATCAAAATGGAAGTCAAGGGCACGGGCGAAAAGACCGAATGGACGGTCATCGGTTTCTTCACCATGGCCGGGAAGTCCGGTGGTTTTCTGGCGTATATGCCGCTCTCATCCTGGCAGCGTATTTCCGGTGCGGCAAATCGCCTGACGAAATTCCAGATCGTGACGCAGAACCGTCTGGATGACGAAAGCCGGGCTGCAGTCACGAAAAAGGTGGAAGATATACTGGATGCACAGGGCATCAAGACGACATCCATCCAGCGCAATGACTCCTTTGTGACGGACGCTGCCCGCGGGCTGAATGTGATGTCGATATTTATGATGATCATGGCCGTGCTGGTGGCGCTGGTGGGCTGCATCGGGCTGACCGGTACCATGTCGCTCAACGTGATGGAGCGTACCGCGGAAATCGGGATCCTGCGGGCCATCGGTGCGTCCAACCGGGATGTGATGAAGAATGTGCTGACGGAGGGAGTGCTGATCGGTTTCCTGAGCTGGGTGATCGGTTCGCTGCTTTCCGTCCCGGTGGGTATCGTGCTGACAGACAGTCTGGGTACTGCGATTTTCGGTTCCAGTCTTGCCCCGGGCTTTACGCCGGTGGGATACGGCTTGTGGCTTGGGCTGTCGCTGGTTCTCTCAGTCCTCGCGTCCCGGGCTCCCGCCCGCTCCGCAGTCAACCTGACCATTCAGGAAGTGCTTTCGGTAGAGTAAAAGGGTGAAAGGTGAAGGGTGAAAGGTAAAAAGTAAAAAGTAAAAGGTAAAAGGTCCCTGATCACTGACCACTGACCACTGGCCACTGATCAGTGACCACTGATCACTGATCACTGACCACTTATTATAGGAGGTGCAATATGAAAAAAAGCTTTGTTGTGATTCTTTTGGCGGTTTTGGCGCTGACAGCGGTGGTGTTTGTTCCGGTCCCGGAAAGACCGGCAGCGGCACAGACGGGCAGTGAAAGCGCATCAACGAGCCTGGTTTATTCCAATCAGACTGTTCCGACGGCTGAAGCTGTCGTTCCGTTGGTTCCTGCCGCTGCTCCTGCTCCGGCTGCTTCCGGCGGTTCGGTCGCGGAGGCAAAACTCTGGCCGAAGCAGGATGCCTCCCTCGGTTTTCCCGGCGGTGGTGTGGTGGCTTCGGTTTCGGTGAAGCAGGGCGATACGGTTCGCAGGGGTGATGTGCTGGCTGAGATCAAAGGTGTGGAAAGTTATCGTCAGCAGTACGCAGAAGCGGAGCTGAACCTGGCGTCTGCCCGGGATGAGCTGAAGGCACTAAACGACAGGCACCCGCTTGAAAAGGCGGATGTCCTACGCAAGCTGGTGGAAGCCCGCAAGACACTGGATGACGCGAACAAGGATTATGTGGATTATGATACACCCGCTTATCGGACTCGTCTGGACAATGCCAACAAGGCTTATACCGACAAATGGGAAGACGTGAAAGACGCACTTGACCTGGTGGAAAAGGTCAGTGAACTGGAAGCCGGTTCCAGCCGCAAGCAGACGGTTGAGGATGATTATAAGAAGACCCTGCAGGATTATGAAAATCTCAAGCGGGCATATAACCTCTTGCTGAATGACAAGGATGCTGCTCAGGCTGCGGTGCAGGCAGCTGAGGCAGAGGTAGCTGACCTGGAGCGGGAACTGGACGAGCTGGCGAAC
>CAYWGX010000077.1:0-11270 GCA_964457635.1 uncultured Leptolinea sp. | reverse complement strand
TCCATGGCAAAATACCGCACGGTGCTCGATTACATGGAGAAGGTCGGAAGAGCGGATTTCCGACTCACCTGGACAGATTATTTCGACCTGGTCGGGCTTGGCATGGTCAACGCCAAATATTACGAAGAAATCTATGCGCAGCCGGAAGATACGGTGCTGCTCTCCCTGACCTCCGCTTTTCTTTCCATGAACCGCACCGCAGACTATCAAATCTGGCTGAATGTGGGCGCTCCGCGCTGGTGGGAACGCTTCTACGGAGAATTGACCAATGATGCGGTTCTCAGCCGATTCTGGCCACCTGAAAAGCGCTGGGATGCCCTGACTGCCGGTGCATATAATGATGCCCATATGCTCCGACAGCTCTGCGGCCTCCTGCGCCGCTGCCGCGTCCAGGTCCGCGCTTATGCCAGTGAATTGAACGAATCCGGCATGGAGCAGCGTTCAAAACTGCTTTATCTCTTTTCCACACTGACAAGGCGCTTCAAATATGACCGTCCCAGTGAACCATATCCGGAAGTGGAATTCATTTCCGAACTTCGCGAAGACCCGGCGGTCTACCCCGGTGTCAGTGATGCCCCGTCCATCGAAAAACTGCTCAAGGATGCCGGTATGCTGCCCTTTGACTTTACGGAAGGAGGAGATTAATGGCATTCACACCCCGTGAAGAGCAGCAGCAGGTCCTCTCCTATACCGGCGGCACCATGGGGATCTCGGCAGTACCCGGCAGCGGGAAGACCTTCACTCTTTCTGCACTGGCTGCTGATCTCATCGAAAAGCTGATCCGAAATTCAGGAAACCCGGAACCGGATCAGGAGATCCTGATCGTCACCTTTTCCAACGCTGCTGCACTGAATTTTTCCTCCCGCATTGCTGCCTTTTTGGCGGAGCGGGGACTGTTGCCGGGCATTGGTTATAAAGTCTGCACTCTCCACAGCATGGCGCTGGATATCATCCGCGGCCATACACAGCAGCTGGGTATTGAGGAAGATTTCACGGTTCTGGATGAAGTCGGCTCAGATGCGCTCCTGCAGCGGGCAGTGGACCTGTGGCTGGACGCTGACCAGCGGGACACCTTTGACCTGGTGATCGACCCGAACCTGCGTCCGGAGACACAGGACGAAAAATATCGGGAAAAATGGCGGCAGGACGTGACAGACATCGTCCGCAACGTGATCTCTCAGGCAAAGGATTATCATATCACTCCGGAAGAGCTGCGGAAAAACCTGACTCAGATGGATGACCGCTTTGCCCGTCCGCTGTTGGAAATGGTCTGTGATATCTATGGTTTTTATCAGACACAGCTGCGCAACTATCCCGCGATGGACTTTGCGGACCTGATGTTCAACGCGTACAGGCTGCTGACAACGGATAAGGGATATCTGGCTCACCTGCAGCACCGCTGGCCTTACATTCTGGAAGATGAAGCTCAGGACAGTTCCCTGATCCAGGAAGAGGTCCTGCGGCTGCTGACAGCCGCTTCCGGCAACTGGGTGCGGGTGGGTGACCCGAACCAGGCTATCAATGAGACTTTCACCACCGCTAATCCTAAATACCTGCGTAATTTCATTGCGCAGGCACAGATGAACGTCCCCATGGAAACAGCCGGCAGGTCCCAGCGCAGCGTGCTGGCCCAGGCGAATCGGCTGGTAAATTATGTAGTGAATGCCCATCCCAATCCTGCCTGTCGGGACGGACTGGCACCGACCTATGTGCGGCTCACCCGACCGGACGACAAACAGGGCAACCCGCCGGACGATCCCTCCCGCATCGTTTATGACCCGCAGCTCTATACGACCCGGGATGAGATCGACACCATCAGCCGCCTGGCGGTGAAGCATGCGCAGCAGCATCCAAACGAGACCATCGCTATCCTGACACCCTCCAATGAATACGGAAAAGAATTTGTAAACCGTCTGGAGGAATTCCCGATAGAAGTGGTCGAAGTGCTGAAGAGCACCAAAAAGGCCAGAGCTTCCGCGGACGTGATCGCGGTGGTGCTGGACTGGCTTTCCCTGCCGCTGAACCGAAAGCACTGCATTACCCTGTTCCGAATGCTTTACAGTGAGCGGGAAAAGGGTGAATTTTTTCTGACGGCAGAGGACCAGGCAAAAGTGTCCGCAGCATTGGAAAATCTGGAACACCCGGAGGAGTTCTTCTATCCGATCTCAGAGGATTCCCTGCGGGAACTGATTGAAGGCTGGGGTTTTGACGAATTCCTGCAGCAGACCATTTTCCGCTTCCGCTATTTTCTCAAACGCTGGCTGGATTCCCGCTTTCTGCCCATTGATCAGCTGATTTTACTGATCGGACAGGACCTGTTCCACACCTCGGAAGACCTGTGCTGCGCCGGACAGATCGGTATCTTGCTGGCCCAGATCACACGCATGACCCCGGAGCTAAGCCTCGGGTCCATGGCCGGGGAAGTGCGCAGGATCGCTGCCAATGCCAGCCTTTATGCCGGCCTGCGCGGATCGGATTCGCAGTTCGATCCCAATGATTACCCGGGTAAAATTGTGGTCACCACCTATCACAAAGCCAAAGGGCTGGAATGGGATCAGGTCTATCTCACCAGCTGCAACAATTATGATTTTCCCGACGGTTCCGAGGCACAATACGGCAATCGGCGTTACAAACCCCGCTATGTCCGCGATGCTCTGGACCTGCAGGCAGAGATCCTGCAGGCGCTGAAGACAGTCTCCGGGTTGGAACCCGGGCTCCGCTATCGCCGGGGAGACGGCAGCCGGGAAGCCTGGCTGGACGGCGTAAAGGAACGGCTGCGCCTGCTTTATGTGGGCATCACCCGGGCAAAGAAAGGGCTTTATGTCTCCTTCAATTCCGGACGTTTCGGCAAAACCACCGAGGCCAATGTGGTGATGAAGCTGCGGGCAATGTGGAGGGGATAGGAATGAGAAATGAGGAGTGAAGTTTGAAACAGGAAGCAAGGAACAAGGGACAAGGAGACGGTGGGTTTCATTATTATGATGTATTGATGAGCACGGATTTGAGAAATAAGAAAGAAGATGGCAGTTTGAAAAAGGGGGCAGGGGCCAGCAGTCAGGGACCGGGGTTGTTATTTTCAACAAAAATTGATGACCAAATGGACATGCATATAAGTTTGACGATGAAAGGAGCAAAAAGCGGGAATGACTTCTATTCCTCACTCCATACTCCTCACTCCTCACTGTTTATCACCCAAACCCAAATCAACGCTTTTGAACGCTGCCGACGAATGTATTATCTCAAGTACATCCGCAAATTGGTCTGGCCGGTGGAAACAGCAGACCGTGGACATATCCGGGAAGGAGATGATTTTCATCTGCTCCTGCGTCAGCTGATCCTCGGGTTTCCGAAAGAATCACTAATCATCCCCGCAGATGAGCCGGATCTGGAAAACTGGCTTGCGGTATATTGCCGTGAACAGCCCCTCGGAAATCCGGAACAGGTCTATGCGGAAAAAGAGGTCACCCTGTCCTACGCCAATGTGCTGTGGCTGGGCAAATTCGACGCTCTGGCTGTGACGGAAGACCGGCTGACGATTTTTGACTGGAAAACCGGTGCGGTACAGCCGGACCGGACCCGATATGCCCGCTCTCCCCAAACCAGGCTCTACCGTTTTCTCGCCCGTTCCTGCGCCTCCCGGCTGCTGGGTGCAGGCCTGCATGCGGTACCGGCAGAAAATATCGAGATGGTTTACTGGTTCCCGCAATACCCCGAACAAACCATCCGTCTCCCCTATTCGGAAGAGGAATATGAAGAGGATATGACCTGGCTGGGTATGCTCGCCCGTGAGATGCAGAAAACCGAAGAGCGGGACTACCCGCTTACGGAGAAAACGCGCCGCTGTGAACGCTGCGAATATCGGAGTTATTGTTTCCCGGAAATCGCTCTGTTCCCGGATGACGCAGAATTACCGGACATGGAAGAGCAAAATCCTCCGGATGAGCTTTGGCAGGCTGAACTGTTCCTGCCGGAAATTCCCAATGACAGCGATCGGGAAGAGACCGATTTTTAAAGGAAAAACTAACCGCTGTTGATATCTTCGCTTCAGCGTGCAGCGATTCTGTATTTGGATAATTACCCATACATTATTGGCGCAGCACGAGGACGGTTCCTCAGTGCCGACTTCGCAGCAGCAGTGAAACCGTCCCCATGTGCTTCATATTCAGAATTGCAATTCAGCGTGGAATATTGAATTCGATGTTTTTCTCTTCAGAAGGCTCGATGGTGATATTCATCATCTTCGAAGTAATTCCATGCCGATAAAGTGTTGCGCCAAAATTATGTCCCATATAGATTGCCTGCGGCCAATTGTCATCAGAATTGTACATCGGCACATATACGGTAACATCAGTTAAAAGCGCTCTATCAGCAGCAATGACCTGATCAACCAAATCATTGCTGACAGCTGCTGCCGATTGGGGATGCAGATTCAGTACATTTATATCCCGATACAAACGGGTCCCGACCAGCGTGTTGGACAGGATAACAAAGAAAACCAGCGGCACAATGTTCAAAATCTGAGGAAAATGCTTTATTGCGTAAGCGGCAAAAAACAGAACGATCAGAAACAGATAAAAAAACACACCAAAAATAACATCGCATCTTGCAATATACGCGCCGCCTGTCCTTGCGGATAAAAGTATCAGAAAAACCGCTGTGATAACAAGACATAATAAACACTCAGCAGCAGGTTCCAAAAGCTGATATTTCTCAGTTTTATCCCTCATCAAAGTCAGAATACCCATAAAGACAAATAACAATAATGCCAGAAGGGTTATTTTGTTGATCCGAAAGATCCAATTTACAAAATTGCCGACAGAAGCTTGCAGATTGAATTCCGAAAAATATTGTGCACGGTCTCCGTTATATTCGAATAAAAGGGAAATGATCCAAAAACACAGGATTACAATATCATTAATAATCCGGCAGCGATCTGTCCTGTTTGAGGGTTTTCTGAAGTTTTTGACAAGATTCACCAGCAGGGACACAGCAGCATAGGACGCCAGTATGATGCCTGAAAAGAGATTGGAAAAAATCGCCAGATAACAGGCAAACAGCACAATTCCCAGCTGCAAAGGTGAGGTAAGCAGTGCGTTATTTTTACGGCAGATATGCCACAAAACCATGGCAGACGCAAAAATATTCGGTATAAGGTAATGCCAGACACAGGTCAAATTTACAGTGCCAAATAGAAATTGATTTTGAGCCGGAGTGACCCGAAAAATGCTGAAGTGAAACAATACGAAAAAAGCAGTCAGCAGCAGAGAGCGGGATTTATCCAGTCCGAAAAGATTTCGGAGCGCGAGATCAAACATCAGGCAGTACAACAGGATAAAAAAAGTGAACATCAAAGAATAAGCCAATGTCATGCTTCGGATAAAATTCCCGGTCAGAGGGAGAAAAACATATTGGCCGATTTTTGATGCCAAAGGTGCCACAGTCTCCGGAAGAATTTTGGCAGGGTTTAAAAACAACAAAGAAGGAAGTGCAGTTCTCATAAATCCTGCATTTCCCCAATCATCGGAGTCAAAGATCACCAAAGGGTAAATATTTGCATAAAACAGGAAAAGAAAAACAGCAAAGAGGGTCCAAATACCGAAAATGATGTAATTCTTATACTTTATTTTAGACATAACAATTTTTCCCTTGAGCTGTGTTTTGCGGGGAATCAGTCCCCCTTCGGAGAGCCGACTCCCTTATAATATCAATTTCTCAGCTGTTCTTCAGCACTTTTTCAGCGAAGCGGATCTGCTCGAGGACACGGAAGCGGGCGGTACCGCCCCAGGCGCAGCGGGCATCGACAGCGTTCTCCACGGAGAAGGTCGCATAGACGTCTTCGTCAAACAGATCGCTGATCTCTTTCCACTGCTCCATCGGGATCTCCTTCAGGTCGCATTTCAGGGTCTCGCTGAGCTTGACCGCCTTACCAACCGCGTGATGGGCTTCCCGGAAAGGCATGCCCTTCTTCACCAGGTAATCCGCCAGGTCCGTCGCGAGCGCCTGGGTGTTGAGTACCGACAGGCAGCGGTCCTTGTTCACGGTCAGTGTATCCAACACGCCCTTCATCACAGCCATCACCAGAGAGGCAGTATCAGCAGCGGCGAAGACCAGCTGCTTGTCCTCCTGCAGGTCCTTGTCATAAGCAGAAGGCAGCCCTTTCAGGGATGACAGCAGAGAAAACAGGTGTCCGCTCTGCATCCCGGCCTTCCCACGGATCAACTCGAGCGAATCCGGGTTTTTCTTTTGCGGCATCAGGGAGGAACCGGTGGAAAATGCATCGGAAAGGGTGATATAGCCGAATTCCATGGTGGAATACAAAATCATTGCTTCTGCACAGCGGCTCAGATGCATGCCGAGCATGGCTGCCCAGTAGAGAAAATCGCAGGCAAAGTCCCGGTCGGAGACCGCATCCAGCGAGTTGGGCGACGGGATAGAAAAGCCCAGCGATTCTGCAAGGTCAAAGCGATCTACCGGGTAGGCAGTCCCGGCCAGCGCCCCGCAGCCCAGCGGCAGAGAATCCGCATGCTGTAAAACCTCTTCCAGGCGCTGACGGTCCCGGTCCAATGCCCAGAAATGGCTCATCCACCAGTGAGAGAGCAAAATCGGCTGTGCCTGCTGAAAGTGGGTATAACCGGAAACGATCACATCGATATCCTTCTTCGCCCGTTCCAGGAAAGATTCCTGCAAAGCGCGCAGCTGCGTTTCCAGCTCCGGGACAATATCCATCATCCACATGCGAAAATCCGTCACCACCTGATCGTTGCGGCTGCGGCCGGTATGGAGCTTGCCGCCGGTGGGTCCGATGATCTCCGTCAGCCGGCGTTCCACCGCGGTATGGATGTCCTCATCTGTATCCTGATAGACAAAGGTCCCATCCTGAATTTCCTGCAGGACCCGATCCAGGCCGGTATGGATCATCGTCCATTCTTCATCCGTCAGGATGTCAACGCCCCGGATCGCCTTTGCCCAGGCCTGAGAACCGCGGATGTCTTGTTCCGCCATCCGTTTGTCGATGTCCAGTGAGCGGTTCAGATCCGCCATGGATTGATTTAACGCGGCTGAAAGCCGTCCGCCTGACCAAAGGGTATTCTTTTCCATATTTCCTATCTCCTATTTCCAATCTCCTATATCCTGTATTCTATATCCTATTCCGAAATCACCGGTTTCGCGACGACAATGCGGCGGGAGGCATACCCGCCCTCCGGCCGTTCATCTTCACAGGTGATCAGGATCAGGGAATTTTCACAGGCAGCCGAAAGACTTTTGGTTGCTGCCATATCATTTGCGGCAATTTTTTCATTGGCAATGACGGAAAACTTCATCAGTATTCCCTCTCTGTCAGAAACAAAAATCAGTGCTTTATCCGCAAGCGTCCGAAGCAGGCCAAACGGACCGGCTTCAGTTGTATTCAGGTGATTATGGCCGACAAGAACACTCGGTCCGGATCCGGGAAGGTCAAACTCCTCCGGCAAACCGATATTTTTACCAAGCCATTCCACAGGATATTCGCCATTCCGGAACGGGATCATTACGATCGTCTCGGTCATATCTAATGAGGGAATCTGCAGCGTAAGACCGGAAGGCTCATATCGCAGATCCTTCGGGAAATCACTGAGGGATTTCGACTGTCCGGCAGAGAAACCTGTGCCCGGCAATTCAGGCAGGGTGAAGAATCGGCTGCCACGATGCGGTTCCGGGGCCGGCTCCGGTTCGGGATCATCTTCAGTATCGGAATAATAAATTTGAAGGTCCTGCGAGGTTCCTCTGGCCCAATTCTTGCCTTTTTTGACTTTATCCCATTGTTCGGCAGTTCCGCCATACCGGATCTCTTTCAGGCTTTTGCAATTCTGGAAAGCCTCATCTTTGATGTTCGTGACGCTTTCCGGTATTCGAATGCTTCCGAGGCTTTCACAGCGTTTGAAAGCTCCTTCATCGATCTTCGTCACGCTTCCCGGAATTCTGACGTTTCTGAGTCCCGTGCAGCGCTTAAAGGCATCCTCCCCGATGGTTTGCACACCTGCCGGGACATCAATGCTTTCCAGGCTTTCACAGCGTTCAAAAAGCGATGGAGCGATCTCGGTCAGCCTTGTGGAAAGCTTCACATTTTTCAGCGCGGTGCAGCGTTCAAATCCGGAATCACCGACAGATGTCACGCTGTCAGGGATCGTAACACTCCCGAGGGAAGTGCACCAGGAAAAGGCTGCTTTTCCGATAGTCGTAACGCTGCCGGGAATCGTGACTGACTCCAGTCCCGTACACCAGGAAAAAGCGGAGTCTCCGATGGAACTCACACCATTCGGGATGATAACGCGTTTCAGGTCTTTGTGGTTATAAAAGGCAGAATCCGCGATAGTCTTTACCTGCTTTCCGCCCAGTTTTGAAGGAAGAGTGATATTCGTCTTATTCCCGGTATATCCCGTGAGGACTGCCGAACCATCATCTGCTAAAAGATATTTCCAGTCACCTTCGATAAGATGGTTCGGATTCTTCGATTTTTCCACAGTATATCCATCTCGGGCTGCGGTGACTGTGATCGTTCCGTCATCAGCTGCACAGTAAGTTTGGAAACCGTCTTTCGCCAAAGTATCCAACAGTGTGCCGTGTGCCCGCCGGTCCTGTCCGTCGGTGATCACAACAATCCCGCCATCTTTCAAACGGGCCAGCAGGTCTTTCGTATTATTCCCTTCAGACCCATGATGCGGCAGCTTCAAAATGTCATAATGCTTTTCCGGAATCCTATTATTGGACAGGAACTGTTTAACGCCTTCCTCTTCCAAGTCACCGGCAAATAAAGCTGTATCTCCGTTGTATTCCAGCGTGGCGGCCATGGAAACATCATTGTCGTTATCTCCATCGAATTTGATCGTGCTGGGATAAAGATCGTATTTAGCGTTACCAAATGAGATACTTCTATTTTCTTTCAGACGTTCACACAGGATGCCCTTTTGTGAGAGAACATCCATCATTTCCTTATAGACTTTCCGGGTGCCTTCATAATCAGGCATATAGACGATACCGACCGGAATTTTCTCCAGTATCCTCGCTGCCCCGCCGACATGATCTTTGTGAAAATGGGAAATGATGATCGCATCGAGTTTTTGGATCCCGTTCTTTTCGAGATATTTCAGCACATCCTTCGCGGTATCTTTGTAACCGGTGTCGATCAAAACGTTAGAGGGATTATCCTCTGCCCCGGTCTGGACCAGAATACAGTCGCCTTTTCCAACATCGATCGACGTTACCTTAAACGTATCCTCCGCGGCTGCGGTCCCATGAGTGAATAAGACAATACACATCAGGAATAATACTGATAAAGCCAAAAAAAACGATCTCTCCATCACAATATCCTCTCTCTTTGGATCCCTCCCGTCATTATATCATGAACGAGCCGAATCCTTTGCTGATCGGGATAAGACAGATCATCTTTAATAAATCAGATGGAAGGTGTTAAGTGCCTTCCATCTGATTACAATCTAATGTCTAACGTCTTACGTCTATTCCAGACCCGTCTGCTTCTTCATCATGGCGATCACTTTACCCGGGAGGGAGAAGCAGCTGATGAAGCCGGTGGCATCCTTGTGATCATAGAGAGAGACATCACCGAAGGAGGCGAAGTTCTCATTGTAGAGGTTGTACTTCGGTTTGCGTCCGGCGATCATGATGTTGCCCTTGTAGAGCTTGAGTTTGATGGAACCGGTGACCCATTTGTTGGTCTCATCAAAGAACACATTCATGGACTGTACCAGCGGGCTGAACCACTGACCGTTGTATACCAATTCCGCATATTTCGGAGCGATCTGATCTTTAAAGTGCATGGTTTCACGGTCACAGGTTACGAATTCCAACTCGGAGTGGGCAGTGCAGAGAATGGTGCCGCCCGGGGTCTCATACAAACCGTGGGACTTCATACCGACCAGGCGGTTTTCCACCATATCGCAGCGGCCGATGCCGTTGCGTCCGCCGATGACGTTCAGCTCATGGACCAGCTGGCCCGGAGTCATCTTCTGACCGTTGAGCGCAACAGCTTCGCCGGCTTCGAATTCGATCTCGACGTATTCCGGTTTATCGGGAGCCTGTTCCGGGGAAACGGTCATCACCCAGAAGGATTCATCCGGTTCGGCATCGATGTTTTCGATGGGGCCACCCTCATGGGAGATGTGCCAGATGTTGCGGTCGCGGCTGAAGAGCTTCGGGTTCTTTGCGGAATCCGGATAACCGATGCCCTTTTCATCCAGGTAGTTCAGCAGATCTTCGCGAGAAGTGAAATCCCAGATACGCCAGGGGGCGATGATCTTCAGACTGGGATCCAGGGAATGAATGCCATTTTCCAGGCGGACCTGGTCGTTGCCCTTACCGGTGCAGCCGTGAGCAATGGCATCAGCGCCTTCCTGCTGAGCGACTTCCACCAGACGTTTAGCGACGATCGGGCGGGCGATGGAGGTACCGAGGTAATACTTGCGTTCATAGATGGCGCCGGATTTGACCAGCGGCCAGATATATTCCTTGCAGAGCGGTTCGACAAGATCATCGATAATCAGCTTGGAAGCGCCGGAAGCCTTCGCGCGCTCTTCCAGATGGTCCAGTTCTTCTTCCTGGCCGACATTGGCACAGTAGCAGATGACTTCACAGTGATAATTGTCGATCAGCCAGGGGATGATGGCTGAGGTGTCCAGACCGCCTGAGTAGGCTAATAACACTTTGTTGATTTTTTCAGACATAATAGCTCCAAAAATTTGGCATATTGCCGATAAAATAAAAATCTCCGCAAGCCGCGGAGGATCGAGTTTATGGAAATAACAAAAACTGCCGCGGTTCAGCGTTATTTGCAAAAATATCGTCGGATAGCTCGAAGCAGCACGTTTTCATTCATGACCATGATTATATTCTTTTCCGCTTTCAGGTGAATAATGTCAGGTAAATTTTATGACAAATCATCCAAATCAGCGGGGACTGAACCGCTTCAGTCTGTAAACAGTACCCCCTTTGGTTCCGTGTATGTTATATTTTTGTTAAAAAGCATCTTGAAAATAAAAGACTTTTCGAATAAAATAGAAATACGGAAAGAAACAACGATGAAACCGGAACGGAAACAACAATCAAACGAAATGCAGAGCAGCACACCTTATGATGATGTGTTCCGAACAATGATGGTTGACTGTCCGCAATTGTTACTGCCGATATTGAATGAAATATTCGGGAAAAATTACACCGGCAATGAGAAAATTGTTTTCAACCAAAACGAACATTTTATCAATCAGCAAGACGGTGTG
>CAYWGX010000076.1:0-11288 GCA_964457635.1 uncultured Leptolinea sp. | reverse complement strand
GCACTTCCGGTTCGAGGATCAGCGAACGGGCAATCGCGATACGCTGCTGCTGACCGCCGGACATCTGGTTGGGATATTTTTTTTCAAATCCGCTCATCTTGACCAGGTTCAGCCCGTAGGCGATCTTCTGTTCACGGGTTTCCTTCGGGATCTTGCGCAGCTTCAGGCCAAATTCCAGGTTATCATGCACCGTCATATGCGGCCACAGGTTGTAGCTCTGGAACACCATGGAGGTCGGACGCTTTTCCGGCGGCAGTGTGATGATCGACTTGCCGTCAATGGTAATGTCACCGTCGGTCAGGTCAATGAAACCGCCGATAGTGCGCAGGATGGTGGTCTTTCCGCAGCCGGAAGGCCCCAGCAGGGTCACCAGTTCACCGGTGTGAACATCCAGGTCAATGTTTTTGACACCGTCCCCATTGGGGTAAAGCTTGGTCATGTTAATTACACTGAGTTTAATTGTATCGTCCATATTTTCTCTCCCGGGGAATTATCCCATCTTGAAACCTTTCGCCATTGTGTCCGCGCTGACATATTTGCGCATGATCCACAGCAGAAGCATGTTCGGAATGACAATTATCACCGCAAACACCGCACCGGCTGTCGCGGGGAAGTCCAAAATAACGCCGTACATTTCCGTCATCATTGTCCGCCATTGCGGCAGCCCGACGAGAAGGGTACCGACACTCTCACCGAGTGAACCGATAAAAGCGTGCATAGCTGCAACAACGATACCCGGCCAGGCAATCGGCAGTGTAACCGAGAAGAACGTCCTCACCGGACCGGCTCCGGCATCCCGTGCGGCTTCTTCCTGATGCTTCGGAACACTGCGGAAGGCACCGGCAGGCAGCCAAATCATTTCCATCGTCGTACCCAGCATGTGGATCAGCAAAACGCCAAGAAATGTACCCATCAAACCAATGCGGTAGTAAATGATACCGATAGCGGTATACATACCGATTTTCGGGAAGGCATTGCCGATCAGGAAGGAAAACATGATCAGCTTGCGGCCTTTAAACTTGAATCGCGCCAGCACATATGCTGCCGGGATACAAATCAGCAGGGAAAGACCGGTTGAGCAGAAGGCAAAGAGGAACGAGTTGAAAATCGCCCGCGGTACATTTTGCTGTCCCAGGACATAGCCCCACCAGTGGAAACCCCATTCCGAAGGGATCACATCGCCTGCCGCATAAACATTGGCAAAAGCCAGCATACAGGCATGCAGCAGCGGACCGTAGAAGAAAAGCATAAATACGAAGAGGATCAGTAATTCCCCTACGCGTTTTCTTCCCAAAGCCCGTTTCACTGCTTTTGCGGAATATGGGTTGACCGTTCGCTCGGTTTGCTGTGTATCGTTAGCCGTTTTGTTTTCCTCCATAGCAATCTCCTCTTCAGATTTTCCGGAGAACCGCACGCGGTCCTGAAATTAACGAAAAAATGTCAATGACGGGAATCATTGTAAACATTTACATTTATAACTTTAACATAGTTTTCGGGTATTTTCAACAAAAAAACAGCTCCTTTTTCAAGAAACTGTCATTAATCACTTTTTTAATATGACGGATAACTTAATGAGTGAGGAGTGAGGAGTGAGGAGTGATAAAGTCTAAAGCCTGAAATTATAGATCCCGTCAACAATGGGGTAGACATGGCCGCAGTCCGGACAGGTCATAGCTTCTTTGGACTCAATCAGACGAACACCGCCGCATGCCGGACATTTGAAGATCGGCGCGTTGGGATCATAATACGCACCCTGTGTTTGTCTGCATTTCAGGAAAACGCTGGGGCTGAGCTTGACCCCTGCCAGGGCATCCTGCAGAAAGTCCTCTGTCTTGAGCATCCAGCCCAGGTTTTTGGGATTGTTCTTCAGACTGCCGATGCGCAGGTTGGAAACGGAGAGCGCTTTTTCGATCTCGAAGCCATGGGCATGGAGTGTCTCTTTGATGGTTTCCGGATGATTGTCATAATTCAGTTTGACAAACTCCACCTGCTCTTTGGTGAAAGGATTCCACTTCTGCCGGCCAGTCAGATAGCGCAGGATAGCCTTGATGTTGCGTTTGTTGGCAAACTCCAGTATGAAGGTGGAATCCTTCTCCATCACCCGCCGGATCTCTGCCATAGCCGGATCGATCTCAGAAAGGTGATGGATCACCCGGATCATGGTGGCACCATCAAAGACATTATCGTTGTAAGGCAGGTGATAGACGTCGGCTGCGGCAAAGACGAGCCTCTCGGATTCACCCAGCCGCTGTTTCGCCTGCTGCATCTGGGTCAGTGCATAGTCGAAGAGGTAGATCTTCTCATAACCGTCATAACGGGGCGTATTACGGCCTGCACCGGCACCGATCTCAAGCATGCGCTTTCCGGATTTCGGCAGCAGCTTTTTAAAGGCAATATCTTCAGAGCGATCCTCATAAGCCCGATTGGCGTCATCCCAAAAGGCTTTTTGATAGTCCGACCCGTCATATACACAAAAATCCGGGGTTTTGTTTTCTGTCATGCTGCCTCCGATTCGGGAAAAGACTGATAACCGTGCCACCGCACCGTGCCTGCACCGTAAGGTGCGGCCTTCTGCCGTTCAATTCGGTGCATGAGTTTCGCCGCAAGCGGCTCGCCTCTGGGCAGCCGGCCCCAATGGCACACCGGAAATAAGTCTTCCCGCTTTGATTTAAAAAAATGCGCCCGGACAGGTTTGCCGGCGGCGCCCAGTAGATCTACCTTATTGCTGCTTCCTCTCGGACCTGACAAGGTTCGATAGTCCCCGCCGCGCCGGTCCCGCCCGAACGCAATCTAAAGGATACACCAAAATTTTAGAGAAGTCAAGAGGAAAATAATGAATCGTGAATAATTCTATTGTTCGCTGTACTCTTTTGTGGGCGTATAAGGGGAAAGAATACCACTCAGCAGGTTTTCATAAGCCTGCTGCAGCAGCAGTGATTTCCCGGCGGAAAAGTCTTCAGTCAGTGCGCCGGGGGTAACAGAGAGGACCAGCGGCACAGCTTCCTCCGAATCTCCGTTCATTGCGCGGGAAATGATCTGACCAAGGGTCGCGGTCCAATCAAAGGTGATAGTCGCGAGCCAATTGTTTTCCAGTCCTGCGGGCGGTGCAGAAACCCCGAGCATCTGCACATTCAGGCCCATCAGTTTTTGCAGCAAATCCTGTGAGACAGCTTCATCAGCAAGGAAGACCGTATAAATAAAATTCCGCTGGGCTTCATCAAACTGAGCAGACCAGCTGTCCGGGGAAGATGTCCCCGGTAAAGTGATGACGATCGGGAAATTCACATAAGGAGCCATTGAGGGACGGCAGCTGCCGCAAAAATAGTGGGCACCGTTGGCAAAATAATCCGCAGCATTTGCTCCCCAAAGCGGGGAATCTGTCGGCAGCATGCCGGCACAGCGCCAGTCATAAGCGTTGGAGGCAGCGGCCAGTCCGGCCAGGAACGGCAGAAAAGCCTCATCATGCTGAATCACCCAGGTACCCGGCAGGGACGTCTGCGGACCAGAAACCACGATGAAGTGTGCCTGAGGAAAACGTTCCTGAAGGGATGACAAAGCTGTCGGCCCTTTGGCAAAAATCACAAAATCCGCATCGGAGGCTATTGCATCCTCGCCGGAAGCCGTTTGGCAATCATAAGCATCTGCGCACAGAGGTTCCAAAGCCTTTGTCAGATTCTCAGTGACAGCAGGAACATCTTCAGAGGGAATAAAAGCGATTTTCTCCCGCCTCGGCAATGGAGTCGGTGTCTCAGTCGGTTCCGGGGTATCCTCGGCGATCTCCTGCAGGGTTTCTGTCGTCGGTGCAGCAACCTTCTGCGGCATATTGCATCCCGCACAGACCAGCAAAGCCATACTGAAACAGAGGAGAAAACGGAGCTTTTTCTTCATTCGTCCGGCTCTTCATTTTTGACATTCTCGGGTTCATTGGTACCGAAGACGATCTCATCAATATGCATATAATTCCGGCGGAAATAGTGATGCAGACCATAGGAAAGGCGCTCCACCATAAATCCTACGCTGTCTTTTTTGATTTTGAAGAAAGAATCGATCTCCAGCTGCGGGATCAGGGAATCAATGCGCTCATCCGTCTCATTGACTGCAGCGTAATCCGTCAGACAATCCTGTGTCTTCAAAAGGAAAGCGCGCATGCTTTGGATATCACTCTTCTCAACAAGCCCGCTGCGTCCGCCGATGATCAGACAGCCTTCATTGTAACGCTGTTCCAGTTCATCCAGCGTCAGCAGCCAGGGAGCGATCTCAGCAGTATGCAGGAAGGGGACCTGTCCGGACACAACAGTATCTCCGACAAAAATCACATTCCGCGCAGGGACCTCCACCCAGGAAGAGCCATCTGAAGGGCCGGGATGATACTGAAGATCCACATGCAGGTCACTCTGATGTAAATCAAGGCCCTGGGAGAAGACGATCTCGGGATAGATCCAGCGGAAACCGTTCTGAATTCGGATCGTTTCCCAAACACACCCGGAATTCTGACTGATGGGTTTGAAGGTGACCGGGCGGTTTTGATAGATCCAATGGGTCCGTTCCTGAGCGATGATGGTGCATTCCAGATATCGGGAACCGATCGTCCGGTCATGGTTGACATCCAGCAGAATGACCTGCTGGGGAAGTTTTTTTCTGCCGGTAGCGGCATTGCGCCAGAGCCGGGCATGTTCAGGCAGCAGCGGTGCATCAATGTAAATAACCCGGTCCGGCTGGATGATAGCGCCCAGTGTCACACCGGTGTATTCGGTCTCAATGATGATATTTTCAGCAATTTGTTTCATTCAGGCATATCCTGTCCGTTATTTCATTTTCGTACCGCTATATTCTATCAAAATAACGCTCATCCCCAAAAAACACCTGACAGCTATCTTCTGAAAATGATCTTCTCCGCCAGAATGGAATCCATGCAGTGCAAATGCGGTTCAGTACTGCTGCTGCACTCAAAAATCGTTTCGTCCAGGTAATGGATCTTCCAGTCAGCATACCAGGCAAACAGTTCACCGGTTTTCCACATAGATTCTTCTTTATCCAAATCAGGGGCCGGTGCCAGAAATGGCTTGTCAACAAAAACGTTGAAATAATTGATCCCGTTCGGATTGGTAATTCTGCCCATCTTTTCAAAAAACGGCTTAATGTTATCCTTCTGGAGATACTGCAGGGTGCCGCTTGAATAAATGATTTCAAAACGTTCTTCGGTTTCAAAGGAGTTGATGTCATCCACATAAGCATTGATCCGCACCCCGGCTTCTTTTGCCAGACGTTTTGTCTTTGCAATACCGGATTCGGTCAGGTCAAACGCAGTTACGGTATATCCCTTTTTCGCCATGTAAACAGCATCTTTTCCTTCACCGCAGCCAATATCCAGGACCTTCATCCCTCTGCGGGGGGGCATAAAGGAAATGATTCTGTTCAGAAAATCAGCCGGTTCAGTGCCCCAGTAAAATTCCTCTGACTCATAAAGTTTTTCGTATTGTGTTCTGTACTCAGCCATACAATCTCCTTTGCAGCTAAACAAAATAAATTCAAGACAATTCAATAAATCTTAAGGGGACCTCGAAAAACTCCAAAAATTGTTACCTCATTCACTATTTATCCATTATGGCGCGGGATTCATAATTCTTTTTTTCTCGGAAAATAACTTTCCCGCGCCATGATTTCCGGGCCGGGCGAAGCTCCAGCCCCGCATATAACCAGGCGAAGCCTGTACCTTACGGGGCTGGCCACAGCCCCATACCCCGCTGAATAGTTTTTTGAGGTTCCCTTAAAGAAAATATCGACTCATTCCTTTCCCGTGACACTGCGGACATTTCCCGATACCCCGGAAATCAGAGCTTTCTCAAGATTCATCGTCAGGAATCACTTCAAACGGATTGCCGGCGATCCTGACTCCCGCCGGAACATCTCTGTTCACATAGGTATCCGCGGCAATACAAACATCATTTTCAACCGTGATCTTACCCACGATCACCGCATTGTTCCCGATTTCCACACGATTCCCTATTGCCGGACTTCCTGCATATTTACCGCGGTTCTGCTTGCCGATCGTGACATTTCTTCCGAAAGTCACATCGTCTCCGATCACCGCGTTGGAATTAACCGTTACCGCAAACGGATCTTTTAAGCAGAAACCTCTGCCGATCTTTGCCCCGTAAGATATCTCCATACGGCGCTGACCGCTGACAAGCCGGTAACACAGGTGATAGAAACTTTTCAAAAACCGGCTGCGGGAAGTCTGGGTCTTGCGCAGAAAAAAATGAAAGCGCCGGTTCCAACCGGGAACATTTTCGCCATAACGTGCCAGATCCGCTTCATATAATTCCCGGAAAGTACTCATGATCGCACAGTGCAGCTTTCTCTAAAAAGATTCTATTATAATTGTACCCGATTTTTCAGCATTTTTATCGAAACAAAAAAGGAAGACATCCATAACCAAACAAGTGCAGGCAAAATTTGTCCAAACCGGAGAAAGAAAAAATGCCGCAGCGCGGCACTTTTTCTTTCATTCATTCAAAGATTCTTGATCAATTGCCGAAGGTGATTACCTTCCAATCACCCTTATCGGCACGGCCGAGGTAGAAGCTCCAGCTATAGAGCATATCCGGTTCCCAGGCACCGTATGCTTCCTTTGGGGAAATGAACCAAACGTAGAAAACGGCACATTCGTCATAAACACCGCGATCCAAAGAATTGATATAATCCAGTTCGCTTCTGCTGAATTCATCACCGGCATATTTCATGAAACGGGTCTTTGTCCCTTCCATTTTATCCATTTCGGCGTAGATGGTGTCCATCGCAGCAGTCATATCCTCATCGCTGTACTGTTCGGTCTTGTAGAAGTTTTCCGCCCAGCCCCAATTGATCAGGTTCCACTCGCCCTTGTCTTTCCGGGCAGCGCACCAGCTGTAGGTATATTCCTCATCAGGGTTCCAGGCACCGTACTGCACTTTCGGAGAACGGAAAGCAGAAAGGAAGACGGCAACTTCATCGTAACCCTCTTCATAATGCTTCTGAACATATTCCAGCTCGCTCAAACTCTGCTCATCACCGGCATAGGTGATCAGATGCATTTCCGTCCCTTCCCAGGTAGCAAATTCAGTGAGAATCGCATCCACAGCCTTCTGCAGATCTTCCTGAGAAAAGAGTTTAGATTCGCCTAAATCGATGATTGCACCGTTTTCCTGCGCAGCGGCAATCCCGCAAAGGGATAAAGCCAAAGTCAAAGTCAAAAGCATAGCAAACATTTTTTTCATATTATCATTCCTTTCAGCAAAACAAATATAACATATTCTCAAACTCTGCTCTAAATACGAAGCAGCAGACGGAAATGTTCCTTACAAATTTGATTTTACACGCCAGTACCATTGCAGTCAAAGAAAACTTCTGAAAAATATGCCTCAGTGTTTTCCGAGAACATCCATGATGCTCTGCAAACGGCTCATGAACTCTTCCGGCGGGAGGACCGGGGTGTTTTTCAGCCAGCGCAGGATCGCCGCCTGAAAAGCATCGGTAAAAAACTCCACGAAATAGTGGGAATCCTCCATGGTCCGGAACTGATCCCGCATGATCTCCGGCAGAATGATGCCGATAGATTCCGCAAAGAAATCCCGAAAGGAGTTCTGCCCTTCCACCTGCAGCGCATTGGCATAAAAATCCCGCTCGGAATAAAAATATTTACAGATATCCGTAAGCAGCTCCCAGCCGGAGTTATAATTCTGCACCCGCAGCATTTCCAGAAATTCCGTCTGAAAGATCCAGTTCACCAGGTCATATTTATCTTTAAAATGGTAATAAAAAGTCTTGCGGTTCATCCCGCAGCGCTCACAGATGTCCCCGACACTGATCCTACCGAAAGGTTTTTCGCTCATCAATGCCTTCATCGCATCAGCCATAACCGTTTTTGTGATCGCCGCGTATGCCATAATTTAAGTATACAACAATTATGGATAGAGTATAATATAAGCAATTATTTGGATTAGATTGAGGAAGATTATGGCAGAAGAAAAACTTACTCCGCAAAAGGAAAACTTCTCTGAATGGTATAACCAGGTCGTACAGCGTGCCGACCTTGCCGACTACTCACCCGTCCGCGGCTGTATGGTGGTCAAACCCTACGGCTGGGCGCTGTGGGAAAACATCAAGGCTGACCTTGACCGCCGTTTCAAGGAAACCGGTCATGTGAATGCCGCGTTCCCGATGCTGATCCCGATGTCCTTCTTTGAGAAGGAAAAGGATCACGTGGAAGGTTTTTCTCCGGAACTGGCAGTCGTCACCCATGGCGGCGGACAGGAACTGGAAGAGCCCCTGGCGGTCCGTCCGACCTCCGAAACCATCATCGGTTACATGTACGCCAAATGGATCAAGAGCTGGCGCGACCTGCCGGTGAAGATCAACCAGTGGGGCAACGTGATGCGCTGGGAGATGCGTCCCCGCCTGTTCCTGCGTACTGCTGAATTCTATTGGCAGGAAGGCCACACCGCCCATGCCACCTATGAAGAAGCTCAGGAAGAAACCCTGCAGATGCTGAACGTCTACGCTGATTTCGCCCGAGAAATGGCAGCCATGCCGGTGCTGAAGGGTGTGAAATCCGAGACGGAAAAATTCCCCGGTGCCGTCAACACCTACTCCATCGAAGCCATGATGGGCGACACCAAAGCGCTGCAGGCAGGCACCTCCCACAACCTGGGGCAGAACTTCGCCAAGGCCTTTGACATCAAATATCTTTCCCAGAACAACACACTGGAATACTGCTGGACCACCTCCTGGGGTATGTCCACCCGCATGATCGGCGGTATCATCATGACCCACGGGGATGACAACGGACTGGTCCTGCCGCCGCGGCTGGCTCCTTATCAGATCGTGATCGTCCCGATCTTCAAGAACGATGCCGAAAAATCCGTTGTGATGGAATGCGTCGAAAAGGTTATGGCTCAGCTGAAGGAATTCCGCATCAAGCTGGATGACCGCACCGAACTGACCCCGGGATACAAGTATCATGAATGGGAACTGCGCGGTGTGCCGCTCCGTCTCGAGATCGGTCCGAAAGACGTGGAAAAGAACTCCGTGATGGCAGCCCGCCGTGATATCCCGGGCAAGCCGGGCAAGTCCTTCCTTTCCCAGGACAACCTGGCAGACCAGGTCCGCGACCTGCTGGATGAGATCCAAAACGGGATCCTCACCAAGGCCGAAAAATTCCGTGATGACAACATCCACGAAGCCAAAACCTACGACGACCTGAAAGGTATCGTTGAAAACGGCTGGGCGGAAGCCTGGTGGTGCGGCGATCCGGCCTGCGAAGCGAAGATCAAAGCCGATACTAAAGCCACGACCCGCTGCATGAACTTTGAACACCAGCACGGGCACGGCACTTGTGTCTGCTGCGGCAAAGATGCCGAAAAGAAGATCTACTTCTCCAAAGCGTATTAGACATCAGACGTTAGACATTAGACATTAGACGTAAGACGTTAGAATTTTAATCAGAGATAAGAAGATAAGAATGAAGAATTATGCAGCTTTATTTCTTATTTCTTATTTCTGATTTCTGATTTTGTTATGCCTGCTGTAAACCTGCTCCAACTACGAGTTGAACTGAACGACCTGCTGTGGAATTTCACGGATCCCCCGGCATTTCGCAGAACCCTGCTGGATCTGCTGGAAAAATTTGCCTATACCGCCTACCGCTCCGAGTCCAAAGCCCGTGCCGTTTCGACCCGTCCGCAGCTGCAGGTCTCGCTGATCCTGCTAAGGGAAATGGACCTTGTCCTGATCCCCGCCATTCGCGAGCAGCCCCAGGCAGCACTGGCGATCTGCGACCTCTTATGGAACGATGAAAACATGGACGTCTGCCTGATCGCCTCCCGTATGCTGGGCGAGATCCCCATCGAACACGCGGATCTGGTACTGGACCGGGCAGGAGAGTGGGCACTTGCAGGCGTACGACACATGACAGCCCGAACACTGCTCCGGAATGCCTCCGCACTCATCATGCGGCACGACCCTGAGATCCTGCTTCGCAAAGTCCGGCGCTGGTACGTGGATCCCCGTGAGGAACAGAACTTTCTGTGTCTGGAAGGCATGGCGATCCTCGTAGAAGACCGCTCGTTTGAAAACCTGCCGGCGATCTTCACCCTGCTGGAAGCGCTGATGGGAGAGGCAGCCATTGATACACAAAACGCCCTGGAAGAACTGTTCCTGGTTCTCTATAAACGGACCCCGAATGAGACCGTCTACGTCATCCGGCAGTGCCTGAATGATAATCCCAACGTCACGGCTCAGCGGGTGATCCGCCGCGTGATCCCAAGCTTCGACCCGAAGGTCCAGAAATCCCTGCAGGATGCCCTGCGGGAGGCGGCAAGAAATGTCAGACGAAAGAAATAAAGGAGTGCTTTATGAATAACCCGATGATCACCGCACACTCCGGGTGCGAATTGACAGAAATCGACTCAATGATATCCATCGATTTGGCACTGGAATGTGGAGCAGATGCCATAGAGGTCGATGTAAGGATGGACCCGTTCAAAGGATTGCGCATTTCTCACAACGAGGTTTCCCTCGAAAACTACAAACTGAAGATGACGCTGCGGGATGTCTTTGAAAAAATCAGCGATACCAATTTAAGCGTCAACTGCGACATCAAGGAACAGGAGGCACTGTACCGGACACTGGAAGAAGCTGAAAAGTTTGGTTTTCCGCCGGAACGGCTGATCCTTTCCGGCTGCACCAGTGTGGAACAGCTGGCACGGGACATGTCGATTGCAAAACGCGGCACCTTTTTTCTCAACCTCGAGGAAGTGCTGAAGTTTGTTTACATCCGCAGGGCCATTGAGTTTGACATCAAAAATTTCTTTTTGCTGCTGAACGATCCCTGGAAATTTCTGAAAGAAAAAGCATTGGATCTGCGTGAGGAATGGGTCGATGATACCGTCAGCTGCTATCAAATGCTGCCTTTTGCAGCCGCGAACCTGCCAAAGACCCTGCTGAACACGAACCTGGTCAGAGCCCTGCAGGCAGCCGGTGTTCCTTTGTCGATATGGACCGTGAACGAAGCGGACCTTGTCAGGCGCTGTCTGGAGGAAAATGTCCGCAACATCACCACCCGGCAGGTCCGTCAGGCGATACATCTCCGGAATGAGGCAGCCCGAATTTTGGAGCAATAAACTTCTGAATTCATCTTTGCAAGGTGGGGTCAGATCCCCGAAACAAGGTGAAGGGTGAAAGGTGAAGGGTGAAGATAAGGCCAGGGCTCATAGACGTTGATGTGTTTGTCCTGCTCGATCTGGTTGTAG
>CAYWGX010000075.1:0-11385 GCA_964457635.1 uncultured Leptolinea sp. | reverse complement strand
ACAGAGCGAACAGCACACCGGTGATGATGGCACCACCCAGGAAGCCGGTCAGACCCTTCGGCCCAAACACGAAACCGACAACAAGCGGGAAGACGATCGCGATGATCGCGGGAAGAATCAGTGATTTCAAAGCACCGTCAGCAGCCAGAGAAACACATTCGCTGTAGTCCGGAGTGGCTTTGCCTTCCAGGATCTTCGGGTTTTTCTTGAAAACGCCGCGGATATATTCGATCATCTTGAATGCGTTTTCTGTCACGGACAGCATGGTCAGTGCAGAGAACAGCGGAGGGCACATGGAACCCAGGAAAATACCGGCCAGTACGATCGGGTCCATCAGAGAAATGTCACTGAAAGCGAATCCGGTTGCGGAAGCGGCGTTGATTTCACTCACGAAAGCAACAAACAGACCGAGGACGGTCAGTGCAGCTGCAGCAATGGAGAAGCCTTTTGTGATGGCTTTTGCGGTGTTGCCGGCGGAGTCAAGAACGTCAGCGCGGTCAATGACTTCTTCATCCATACCGGACATTTCAGCAATACCACGGGCGTTGTCAACGATCGGACCGTAGGCATCGGAGGAAACGATCATACCGGAGGTTGCCAGCATACCGACAGCAGAAATGGCGATACCGTAAAGGCCCATGTCACCGCCGCCCACAACGAAGTAGGCAACCATCATCGCAACGACGATACCGACGATGGACGGGACGATGGAGATCAAGCCATAGCTCATACCGGAGATGATGGTGATGGCAGCACCGGAACCGGAATATTCAGCAGTGATCTGAACCGGTTTGTATTCATCGGAAGTGAAGAATTCAGTCGTTTGACCGATCACAACACCGACTGCGGTACCGGCAAGAATTGCCCAAATCAGACCATTATTGATTTCGGGGACCAGCAGGATCACAATAGCCATCAGGATAACGAAGAGCCCGCAAGTGATGTAGGTGCCCATGTTCAGAGCTTTGCCCGGTTTCCCATTGGAACCGACTTTTACCTGAGAAACACCAACGAGGGATGCGATAATTCCAAGTGCGCAGAGCAGCAGCGGGAGGACTGTATAGAACGGGGCAATCCCGGCACCCATCGCAGCGCCGAGCAGCATTGCTGCAACAGCGGAAGCAACGTAGGAGTCGAAAAGATCTGCGCCCATTCCGGCAACATCACCGACGTTGTCACCGACGTTATCGGCAACAACTGCCGGATTGCGGGGATCGTCTTCCGGAATGCCGACTTCGACCTTACCGACAAGGTCAGCTGCGATGTCAGCAGTCTTGGTGTAGATACCGCCGCCTGCCTTTGCAAGCAAAGCCAGGGAGGAGCAGCCCAGGGAATAAGCAAGAACCAGCTGTGCATCACCGCTGATCAGATAAATCAGGCACATACCGACGGTAGCAACACCGACAACGGCAAAGCCCATAACTGCACCGGCTTTGAACGCGACATTGAAAGCCGTGTTCAGGTCCTTAGACGCCGCAACTGCAGAGCGGACATTCGCCAACACTGCGACTTCCATGCCGAGATAACCTGCAACCGCGGAGCAGGCAGCACCGAAAAGGAAACAAATCGCTGTCGGAATTCCCCGCTGGCCTTCGATGGAATAAACAACAGCCAAAATAACAGCCATGACACCGGCTACGAGAATCAGCGCAAAATAGAGCTTTTTCAGGTAGGCGCGGGCGCCATCACGAATCCATCCGGCAACTTCCCGTGAACGGGCATTGCCGTCATCCTGCTTCTTCACCCAGAAGAAGTAATACAGGCCGACGCCCAGAGATGCGAGACCGCAAATCAGACCGAAGACCAGCCACAACGTAGTATTACTCATCACCATCCTCCTAAATAAGGTATTAAATGAGTTCAGAAAAACTGAATAAAAAGTTTCAGCAGGATGTTATTCGAAAAATAGTTTTCAAAATACGCTTTTTAAAATAACAATTCCTACCTAAATACATTGTACTTGAATTTCAGAATTTTGTATAGAGACTGGTCAAATATCTGTTATATCAGGATGAATTGATGAAATGCTTCTTTCCTGACCGGAGTTTTGAATTTTATGCACAAAATAAAAGAGCTGCCATAAGCGGCAGCCCTTTGGTTTACTTATGATAGAATCTGATAAATTGGTTATTCTTCTGTTTCGCTGATTTTTTCAGCCGTTTCTTCAACAGCTTCAGCTGCTTCTTCCGGCATCAGAATTTCTTCTGCTTCTTTTTCTTCCGGAGCTTCAGCTACCTTTTTGAAATTGCCGATATGTTCTTCAAGGATCACCTGCCCACGGCGGGTCAGGTCTTCCGCACGCTGACGGGTGGTATTAGCAAGGGTTTCAAAGCGGTCGCGCGCTTCCCGGGCAGCTGTTTCAGCCTGTTTGTAGGCATCATCAACGGAAACATTGGCTTTCCCGAGAATTTCTTCGGTCTTTCCTTTCAGGCTGCTGCGAGTTTCTTCACCGGAATTCGGTGCGTAAAGAACTGTTGCAATGGCACCTGCAACGGCTCCGGCCAAAAAGCCAACAAAAAATGAACCAAATCCACTTCTTTCAGACATTTCTTCTCTCCTTTTTTTGACGGGTATCTCTGCCGTCTATTGTTTATTTTTTGAAAACCGAGAATACCGTATTTGCTGCATTCTTGATTCCGGACACTTTTGAAGCTGAATCGATCACGGGCTCAACAGCATTCTCACTCAGGAAGGAAACAGTTCCGGAAATCTTTTTGACGGTTTTATCTGTTGTTTTCAGGATCGGTTCAACCTCATATTTCAAAAAGTTGACCAGTCTTGCGATTTGGATGATCAGAACTACCAGCGCAGTAACAGTGACCACACTTTCCAAAACATAAATGATGAGGCTGACATCCCGAATTTTTGCCGTCGTTTCCGGGCTGAGACAAATGAAAAGATAGATCAAACCGGCAAGAACCAATACGATGGCTGCGATGATGAGCGGAATGTTCACACCGGAACTTTTTTCCTCTTTGTTTTCCGGAGCCGTCTTTGGTGCATCGGCTGGAATCGTGTTCAGATTGTTGTTATCTTCCATTCTTTCCTCATCTAATTATTATATGCTTTTTTATCATGTCTGACAATACAAATAAGAAAAAAATGTTATTGAATTAAGGAAACACTGATTAATATGTGCCAGCGGGGCCGGTTGCCTGTAGTCACCTCATGGTGACGGAAGGAACCGTCCCCAACGGCACATTAATCAGTGCTTCCTTAATGAAAAAACGGTCCGATAATTGGACCGTCACTGATAAACACTGTATGATAGATCAATCTTCCCGGAAAACAATACCGTTTTCGGCGGCTTTTTCGATGATTGCCAGCGAATGCAGTTTATATCCGGCATCCCGGAGTTTCTGCCCGCCGGGTTGGAATCCTTTTTCCACTGCTACACCTACGCCGACCACTTCTGCTTCAGCCTGATGCGCGATATCGATCACACCCCGGAGTGCTTCCCCGTTAGCCAGAAAATCATCGATCACCAGCACACGGTCCCCTGCACCCAGCCATTCCGCAGAAACGATCAGGTTTACAGCCTTTTTGTAGGTATAAGAGAAAATTTCGCTTTTATATAACCCGCCTTCAATGTTATCCGATTTGGCTTTTTTGGCAAAAAGCATCGGTAAGCCAAAACGCTCAGCTGTGATCGTTGCCAATGCAATACCGGAGGCTTCGACGGTCAAAATCACTGTGGGTTTGTCATCAGCAAATACGGAATAAAATTCTTCTGCCAGTTCTTTGAGCAAAGAGATATCGACACGATGATTCAAAAAGCCATCAACTTTGATAATATTGCCCGGTAAAACCTTGCCATCCCGGATAATTCGATCTTGAAGCAATTTCACAATACACTCCTTTTTAGATGCCGGCAGGCTGTTTGCTGATATTTCACTGCCGTTGGACCAGATGCCGCTTCGCGACTTCTTACAGGTCTGAAAAGAGACCGTCAGAAAAAGATAATTACTTGTTTATGGGTTTATTTTAACATAAACACCTGACTTAAGTCATATGATATTTGTTATTTCTGACATTGAAATTAATGATTTATGACCTGTCACTGACACCGGCAGAGGCGAATGTGGCCATGTCACGCAGGATATTGTTTGCTGCGTCGATCAGGTTGAATGCAAGCGCAGCTCCGGTACCTTCTCCGACCCGCATCTCCAGCTGCAGGAGCGGATATTTGCCGAGTTTCTCCAAAAGGAAATGATGCCCCTTTTCCGGTGAAAGATGACCGGCTATCAGATAGTTCCGTACCCCGGGAACAAGTTCGTCGGCAAGCGCAGCGGCGGCAGTTGAAATCAGCCCGTCCATGACTAAAGGGATCCTCCTGGAGGCTGCTGCGATCGTTACCCCCGTCATTCCGGCGATTTCCAGACCTCCGACTTTGCAAAGAATATCCATCGGATCTGTTGGATTTGGATCACGCGCAACCAGTATCCGGTCAATAATCTCAATTTTCCGCTGCAATCCGGCATCATCCAATCCGGTTCCGCGTCCGGTCACCTCAGCCGGTTTTTTCCTGCAAAGCAGAGCCGTAATGGCAGCGGAGGAAGTAGTGTTGCCGATCCCCATTTCTCCTGTGGCAGCCAGTTCCAGACCGTTATTGGCTGCTTCATTTAGAACATCCATGCCTGTCTGAATAGCCTCTTCCGCCTGGGTTTTTGTCATGGCAGGTTCATGGAGCATGTTGGCGGTTCCGAATGCGACTTTCCGTTTGATCAGCCCGGGCAGATCCGGAAATTCATAATTGACACCGATATCTACGATTTGTACATCACTGTGTGCCTGTGCGGTTAGTACGTTGATGGCAGCGCCATGATTCAGAAAGTTTATGACCATTTGAGGTGTCACTTCGGCAGGATAAGGGCTGACACCTTCTTTTGTGATTCCATGGTCGGCAGCCATGAGGAAAACAGCACGCTTTTCCAGTTTCGGTGCTGTTTTGCCGGTCATGCCGGCGATTTCGATGGATAAATCTTCCAGCTTTCCCATGGATTCGGCCGGTTTCGTCAGGATCCTTTGGCGTTCTTCAGCTGATTTGCGGGTGGAATAATCGATTTGCGGTATCTCAGGAAATATCATTTTTAGTCCTTTCATTTTATATTTGTGATTCGGTGGTATATTTCACGTTATAATTTCTGATCAGCACATATTATAATATGTCAGATTGGTGATGAAAAAGACAATCAGTACAATTATTTTTATTTTGATCGCAGGGCTGGCTGCCGCTGCTGTTTCCGGATTGCTGCTGGGCAGTGTATCGGTTTCCGTCAGTGACCTGCTGAAAGTCATTGGCTGCCGCCTTAGCGGACATGATATTCCCTCGGAATTGCGCACTACCGGAACGATCCTTTTCCAGCTGCGGATTCCCCGTACGCTTTTGATGATCCTTGCCGGTATGGCATTGGGAAGCAGCGGAGCCTCCTATCAGGGACTTTTCCGCAACCCGCTGGCTGACCCTTATCTGATCGGTGTGTCATCCGGTGCAGGACTGGGTGCTATTATTGCTATGTCGATTCCCTGGCGTTACAGCAAATTCTCAGCCTTCATGGTTCCGTTATTTGCTTTCTTCTTTGCTGTAGCGGCTGTGTTTATTGTCTTTAATCTGGGCCGAATGGGTGGTTATCTGAATATTACCGGACTGCTTCTCTCCGGCGTTGCCGTAAACGCTTTCACTTCCGCTTTGAGTTCTGTCTGGATCCTGTTCAGCAGGCTTGAAATCAAACGCTCTTTTTCATGGATGCTGGGCGGCAGCGGCATTGCAGGCTGGGATCGTCTCCTGTTTACGTCTCCGCTGATACTCATCGGCATCATAGGGCAGATGATGTACGCCTACCCTCTCAATATTTTACAGTTCGGAGACGAACAGGCGGTCCAGCTGGGCATTCCGGTCAACAGGGTAAGAATATCTCTCATCGTTTTTGCTACCTTGTCGACCTCTGCTGCAATTGCCTGTACCGGTGTGATCGGATTCGTGGGACTGATTGTTCCTCATCTGCTGCGTATCCTTCTTGGAAGTGATTACCGCAGGTTGATTCCGCTTTCCGCAATTGGCGGTGCACTGATGCTTACGCTTTCTGATATTCTCGCGCGCATCATTCTTGCTCCGCAGGAGATCCCGGTCGGTGTCATCACGGCAATTACCGGTGCTCCCTTTTTTCTCTGGATTCTCAACCGCTCCAATCAGGCAAAGGTGTGAAAATGCTGACTCTTGAAAATGTCTCCCTCGCTTATGGAACATCACCAGCAATTCTGCATGGGATCACAATGGAAGTTCATTCTTCGGAAATGCTTGCTCTGATCGGAAAAAACGGTGCCGGGAAGACGACTCTGATCCGCGGGCTTACCGGTTTGCTTCCATTGAATTCCGGCAGGATCCTCTATGAAGGGCGGGATCTGTCTTTGATGGATACAAGAGAAAGAGCCCGTCTGATATCTGTCGTCCCGCAGGCTGCTGCTTTGCCTCCCGGGTATACAGTATATGAAACAGTTTCCCATGGCAGGACACCTTATCTGAACTGGTATGGGAAGCTTAGTGAGAGCGATCAGAAAATTATCGATCAGGCTGTTCATATTACCGGTCTGGATCCATTCAAAGAAAAAGATGTTTCCACACTTTCAGGTGGGGAGCAGCAGCGGGTGATCCTTGCCCGGGCACTGACACAAAATGCTCCGGTTATGATATTAGATGAACCAACCAGTTCCCTTGATATTCATTATCAGGTCGCTTTGCTTTCCCTTGAAAAGGAAATCTGCCTCAGGGAGGGCATTGCTGCCGTCTTTATCATTCATGATCTGAATCTGGCAGCCCGTTTCGCTGACAGGGTCGCGATCCTGCACAACGGAACACTTGCAGCTGTCGGGACACCTGACGATGTGTTGAAAGAAGATATTCTCTCGATGGTTTATGATATTCCGGTGCGGATCCTGAAAGATCCGGAAGAAGGATTGATCATCCTTCCCCGGATCCCTGATAAAATATGATGCTTAGTGAAAAGCAGACGATTCTCACACGAATCTGTATTTATTCGTGAAATCACCGGAAATCATTTCCGTATTTTCTTATTCGAAAAGCTCCGGATGGATCATGCGGGCGATCAATTCATATCCGTCAACAAGCCTTGGGCCGGGACGGGTCACCAGATTGTCGTCGAATTCGTATAGCTTCCCGTTCTGAACAGCTGCGATATCGCCCCAGCCGGTGCGCTGTGATGCGGCCTCAGCAGTGGAACCGTACATGGAATCTCCCAGCAGTATGATTTCCGGATCAGCTTTTAATAAAGCTTCCAGGCTGATTTGAGCCCATTCTCCCTCAAGTTCATCTCCGATATTGACGCCGCCGGCCATCTGAATCAATTTTGAGATGAAGGTACCGTTTCCGGCAGTCCAGGGTTTTGCCGGATCCGTAGCATCGATTTCATAAAAGACCGTCGGTTTCTCTTCTGCTTTTGCTGCAGCAGCCTCAATTTCAGCCACACGATCTGATAAAGAAGCAGTCAATTCTTCGGCTTCCTCTGTCTTATCGATCAGTTCGCCTATCATCAGGATGGATTCAAACAATTCGGGAAAGTCTGCCGGATTTTTCACGCAGAATACGGTAAGTCCCAGATCTTCCATGGCGCTTACAGTCTCCAATGGAGTCATTTCGGATGCAAGGATAAGATCCGGTTCCATTGAAACCAGTTCTTCGTAATTTACAGACATATCCCAGCCGGTAATTTTGGGCAGTTGATTGATGGATTCCGGATAATCCGAATTGATATCAACTGCTGTGATCAATTCTTCAGCTCCGAGAAAAGCCAGTGTTTCCGTAAGTGACGGGGCCAGTGTGACCACGGATGTCAGCGGCATTGGAATTGTAACTTCCCGCTGCAAGTCATCCGTAAAGGTGAGATTTTCAATCGTCAACAGCTCCTGAGCGTGTGCAGCGGATAAAATTCCGGTAAAGGCGGAAACTGTAAGTATCAGAATAAACATGTATTTTTTCATAATCATCCTCCAAATATTGTTTTCTATATCTACCATTATATTTCATATGCATTTCATTTCGATATGCAGATTGTAAATTTCCATTTAAATGTGTTCAAATCCATGAAATTGTGTGGTAACCTTTCAAGAATAGAGTAAAATAAGAAAAGGGAATTTCCGAAAACTTTTCAGCGGGGGTATGGGGCTGCATAGCCCCCGGAACTCATGGCGCGGGAAAGTTAATTTCCGAGAAAAGGAATCCTAAATCCCGCGCCATAATGGATAAATGGTGAATGAGGTTCCAATTTTGGAGTTTTTAGAGGTTCCCGAAAAATAATTGAGGTAAATTCGTGATAAAAAGAAGGTTCGCTGTCTCTGTTTTTCTGATTCTTATCTGTGGGATCCTGATACTGCCTTTTACAGGCTCCGGATTCTATCAGATTCCGACAGTGAATATACCGACTGTTACCGGTACTGACCCGGGTGTTATCGTACGCGTTAAGAACGACGATTCAAACCCTCAAATCAATGTGCGTTCGGGACCTGGGACGGAATATGACCGGGTAGGAACACTGCTGGCGAATCAGCAGGTCATCGGGAAGGGACGAACCGAAGGCGGCAGTTGGATATTGATCGAATATATGGGCGGCCCGGATAACTATGCCTGGGTCTACAGTTCTTATGTGGATTATACGGGAGATCTGCCGATCGTCGTTGTTCCGAACACACCGACACCGCGCATTACAAATACGATCGACCCGACCCTGGCGGCACAATTTATTATCACGATCGAACCGACCCGTCTGCCGACATTTACGGAACCGGCTCCATTGCAGATCCCGACATTTCAAACCGTTACAGGTGTGAATGTCACCGGCGGTGTTCCCATGGGTTTGGTGATCCTCATTTGCGGAATTTTAGGTATTATTATCGGCTTGTTCGCTTTGTCGCAGCGCCGGTAAAAGAAGGATCAGATGACAGAGATATACGATAAAGTAGTTGGAGTTCGATTTTCTGCTGTAAACAAGGCATACTTTTTTGATGCAAATGGTTTTGACCTTGATATTGATGATTATGTGATCGTTGAATCAATTCGCGGGAAACAAATCGGGAAAGTCGTTCAGGTGATGATGGACTATGTCAATGAAGGAGAACCATTAAAAATCGTTATTCGTCCGGCAACTTCCAAGGACCTGGTTGCAAAAGAATTATTCAATCAAAAAAAAGAATACGTTATTTCGTACGCAAGGAAACGTCTTGAAGAATTGAATCTGAAAGGTGTTAAGATTCTTGATGCTGATTTCAGCTTTGACGGAACACGCCTTCAAGTCAGTTATGCCAGTGACAACGATGAAAAGGTGGACCTGAAATCGCTGAAATTTGATTTGCTGCGGAATTTTTCCGGAGTTAATGCTGTAGACCTTCGGCAGCTGGGGCCGAGGGATGTCGCTAAGGCCGTTCCGGGCATGGGAGCCTGCGGACTTTCATGCCGCTGCTGCTGCCGTTACCTGACCGAATTCAGCTCTATTTCGATCAAAATGGCGAAAGAACAGGGAATTTCTCTAACTCCGGCTGAGATCACAGGAATGTGCGGAAGACTCCGCTGCTGTCTGGTATTCGAAAATGATTATTATGTCGAATGCAGAAAACGCCTGCCAAAGAAAAACAAGCGGGTCATGACGCCGCAGGGAGAAGGGAAAGTTCTTGAAGTGTTCCCGCTTCGTGATGCAGTCCTCGTTGATATTCCTGAGGTTGGCCGCAGAGAATTCAAGCGCGAGCAAATCAATGTGGAAACTGCTGCGCCGGATATAAAGCAGTCTGATGATACCGATTCAGAAATGGACGAAAACATCGCATCCAGTGATCTTCTGGCTTTAGTGAGCGGTAATGAGAATTATGTTGAACCGGAGAAAAAGGAAAGAGTACCAAGACAGGGGAAGCCTGACCGGAAAACTCGTCCGGAAAGAAAAGAACGACCGGATCGTGAACAAAAAAGTGAGCGATCGGAAAAACCGGAACGCCGCGATCGGACAGGAAGACCTCCGCGCCAGCCCCGAAAGACTTCCAATGCCAACGGCTCACAGGAAACCGTTACAGAGGGATAAAAACGAAATATCTGAAAACAAAAAGCCCGGTACATTTGACCGGGCTTTTATCATTCACAAAACAGTGAACTTATTTGTTTTCAAGGGCTGCAACGCCGGGCAGAACGAGGCCTTCCAGCATTTCGAGGGAAGCGCCGCCACCGGTGGAGATGTGGGTCACCTTGGTAGCCAAACCGGACTTCTGAATGGCAGCCACGGAGTCACCGCCGCCGATGATGGAAATAGCATTGCTGTCAGCAACTGCCTGGGCAACTGCGAAGGTACCCTTGGCAAATTCGGGCATTTCGAAGACGCCCATCGGGCCGTTCCATACAACGGTAGCTGCATCAGCAACCAGCTGCCCGTACAGTTCAACAGTTTTCGGACCGATATCCAGAACACGCCAGCCGGCAGGAACGTTGCCGACTTCAACGACCTGCTGCTTGGCATCGTTATCAAAGGCATCTGCGATGACCATATCCACAGGCAGGACCAGCTTGTCGGATCCGGCAGCGAGAATTTCTTTTGCGGTATCAAGTGCTTCTTCCTGGACAAGGGAATCAGCCATTTCGTAGCCCTGGGCAGCGAAAAAGGTGTTGGCCATACCACCGCCGATCAGGACTTTGTCAGCCTTGTTCAGCAGGTTTTTGATGACACCGATCTTATCGGAGATCTTGGCACCGCCGAGAATGGCGACGAACGGGCGTTTCGGGTCTTCAACGGCAGAGGAGAGGTACTGAATTTCCTTCTCGAGCAGGAAACCGGCAACACCGGGCTTGAAATGAGTCACGCCTTCCGTTGAGGAATGGGCGCGATGAGCGGTACCGAAGGCATCGTTGACATAGACGTCAGCCAGGTCGGCAAGACCCTTTGCCAGTTCGAGATCGTTCTTTTCCTCGCCTTTGTAATAGCGGGTGTTTTCCAGAACCAGGATCTCACCGGGCTTCAGGTTCGCTGCAGCTTCTTTGGCGGATTCGCCGATGCAGTCATCAGCGAAATAAACCGGGTTGGAAACGAGTGTTTTGAGATATTCGGCAACCGGTTCGAGAGAGTACTGCGGGTTGCGTTCACCTTTCGGACGGCCAAGGTGGGAGCAGAGGATGACGGCAGCGCCTTTATCCAGCAGATACTGGATGGTGGGCAGTGCACCGCGGATACGGGTATCGTCGCTGATGACGCCGTCTTTGAGCGGAACATTGAAGTCCACACGAACCAATACTTTTTTGCCGTTTACATCGATATCACGGATGGTTTTCTTCGAAAACATGTTAATTTCTCCTTACAAATGATAAAAAAGGTGATTGCTGCGGCAAAACCGAAACAATCA
>CAYWGX010000074.1:0-11584 GCA_964457635.1 uncultured Leptolinea sp. | reverse complement strand
CTTTTCTTTTGCCCTGCCTGTTTTTGATTGCGGCAGCGGCTTCCAATGATGCCTATTTTGATCAAAAGTTGATATGGCATTTTGAAATTCCTGAGTGGATCAATTCCTGGCTGTCAGTTTTTCGTTCGTCAGGAAGGCTTGTCTGGCCCCTTTATTATCTGGTTTTGTTTGCTTCGCTTTATTTGCTTGCCGGAAGATCAAAAAACGAAAGATTCGTCGAAATCATCATTGTGCTGTGTGTGATTCTGCAGTCGGTGGATCTGCATGGATTTCATCGGGAAACAGCCGAACGCTTTCGGAATCCGGCCAATATCCTGCCGGAACTGCCCGGGGTCTTGGTCAGTTCTATTCCTGAGGGAACAAGCCATTTGTACAGTTCGGATGGGGATTCAAAGATCGTTGATGCCCTTGCCCTGTTCGCGGCAGATCATCACATGTCTTTTAATCGAAATGCGAATGCCCGAAATATCGAGCATATCTACGGAGGTGATCCGTTGGAAATGGCATCATTGTCCTGTGACCAAATTCGGCCGGATTCTGTTTATATCTATCTCAGCGGGAATGCTTATCCCCCGGCTCTTGACTATTGCGAGAATATTGAGCTCAACGAAATCAGTGACCTGGTCGTAATAACAAAAAAGCCATCTTCGCCGTGAAGATGGCTTCTTGCTGATAAAATCAGCGTTTTATTCAAAAGAGGGAATGTCAGAATCTGGTTTTTCTTCCGGCTGTGATTCGGTCTCTGCCTCAGCGGTCTTTTCAATCGGTTCTTCAGCAGCATCTTCGCGATTATCCTCTGCTTCGGGAATAACTGCAGCTTCAGCTTCTTCAATAACAGCTTGTTCGGGCTCTGCAGCTGCCGCTTCTTCAATTACCGGTTCGGCTGCTTCAATAACGATCTCTTCATTTTTCGGTTCTTCGGAAACCTCACCGGCTTCTTTTTCAATATCATCTACCTTGGTGAAAGGAGCTTCTTCAATGATATCTTCAGCCGGAGTCTCAGCAGTTCCGCGCCGGGGTTTGCTGCTTTCTGGATTGGATTTAAGATTATTCCAAAGCTGTCCAACCAGATTACCGGTGACGGCGATGCCGTAAGGAGCGGTGAGAATGACGCCGACAAAGCACAGGATGATACCGGCGGTTTGGATCAGACCTGCCACGATGGAGAGCAATTCAACGATGATGAAGGTTCCGATGTTGTTTTTGATGGTGTTGAAGGCATCGTTGAAATCAAGGCAGGCTTTGATCTGGTCGGTTTCAGCAAGCTTGATGGTTCCATAGGTCCCAAGCAGGGCAACTGCCACCTGGACGACGAAGCTCAGGATGGAACCGAGACAGCCAATGCCGGTGAAGATCACTGTGATCATGCTGCTGTCTGTATTTTCCACGTGGGTGTTCATCAGACCGAGAATGCATGAGAGGATGATCACCGGAATGGAATAGATCAGGCACACAACGAACAACTTCAGACCGAGTGTCAGGAAGTAGGAGAAATGTGTTGTCGGAAGGATGTCGGTCCGTCCGGCTTTTGTGCGGCGCACGATCTCAACCATCCAACCCATCAGATAAAACTGTCCGACGATCGGGATCAGGGAAATCAATCCGGCGATCAGGATCTTTGAAAGCCAGTTTTTATCTTCAAATACATAAGAAAAAGCACGAGAATAGTTCATTTTTGTTTTTCCTTTCTTTATCAATACTATTTATTTAATAATACTGACTTTTTTCAAAAAAGTTCATTAGAAAAAGATTAAAGAGATTAGAAATGAATAAATTTGTCTACTTTAACCACAAACAACACACCTTTTTGCTGGTCGCCGGTTTTGTCGACCCCATTTTTGATCAGTGCGATGGCTTCATCGAGTTTTTCATCATCGACACCTACCAGCAGGGTTGCGTTGCCCTTTCGCAGAAAACCGCCTGTGGAGGCAATTTTAGTTACGCGGAATTTCCGTTCAGTCAGGGCGACTGAGATATTGTCACATTCATTTCCGGGTATAATTGTAATGATAAGTTTCATTGTCGGTCTCCTCTCTTATAGTTTGATGATCTTCTCTGCTGTCAATTCAAAAATAGCCGCTCCGCCGACGGAAACCTGTGTCGGAGAAGGAATTGCCTGTTGTGCGTTTTCAATCGGAAGGTTGATGAATTCGATCCGCTGGCTGCAGGAGTTTTTCAGAATGTGTAAAACTTCCTCGTTTTTGCCTTCGGGACAATCTATGATGAGCGTTACGTTTTTTCGGCCGAGAAAACCGCCTACGCTGGGCATTTGATATGAATCTATGCCGATACTTTTCAAGGCATGCTGGGCGATGTCGGCATCCAAGGCCTGAACAATGGCAAACAGCAGATTGCTTTCCTGTGTTGATTCCATATGTGAGCCCTCCTTTGCATGATATTTTGTTTAAATTATATCATCAAATAATGACATATTTCTATCGGACATCATAAATCTATTGACCAATCAGAGTGGAAAAATTAGAATTATAAATATTATTATTTTGTGGGTTATTTGATGGATCGGAAAAACTCTTATCAACAGCCGCCTTCAACAGGTTTGGACCTGAATTTTGAAGCGGAGAAAAAAAAGAAGAAGGCTGCGGAAAAAAAGAAAAGCGGATGCCTGAAGGCGGCAGTTGTCGGGCTGTTGATTTGCCTGCTGCTCCTTTTGTGTGGTTCGTTTTTCTTCTATGTTTATTTCGTGACACAATTGCCGGATGTTTCGGACCTGCGTGCAAAGGCTTCTCAATTCGAAACTCTGAGGATCATGGACCGTCAGGAAAATCTCCTGTATGAGATTGTTCCCCCGGAAGCCGGACGACGGGATCATGTGACGCTGGATGAGATGTCTCCCTATGTGTTGGCAGCTGTGATTGCTGTGGAGGACAGGGATTATTACGACCATCCCGGTTTTGATATACGTGCTATCATTCGTGCACTGTTTCAAAATGCAGAATCAGGGGAAACGGTTTCCGGCGCCTCTACGATCACACAGCAATTGACAAGAAATCTGCTGATGTCTCAGACAGAACGATACGAGAGGACTGTCAACCGGAAAATCAAAGAAATTATTTTAGCTGCTGAAATCACCCGGCGTTATTCGAAGGATGAGATACTTGAAATCTATCTGAATGAAAATTATTACGGAAATCATGCCTATGGCATTGAAGCTGCCGCACAAACTTATTTCAAAAAATCCGCGAAAAATCTTGATCTCGGTGAAGCAGCATTCCTTGCCGGCCTGCCGCAGGCTCCCGGATATTATGATATTTTCAGCAACAGGGAGGCTGTTTTGGCAAGACTGCAGACAGTTCTGCTGCTTACCTATAGCCTGGGTTCCGAAAGGGGATGTATTCCTGTCCGGAACGGTGCCGAGTGTGTGCGGATCGATCCGGTAATGGTGAGTGATGCGATACGGAAAATAGAAAATTATGATTTTGTACCGGGTGTATTTACAATCAAATATCCCCATTGGGTGAATTATATTTACCGGATGCTTGAAACAAAATATGGGGCAGATACCTTATACCGCTCCGGATATACGGTTTATACCACGATCGATCCGCAGATTCAGGATATTGCTGAAAGTTCGCTGAAAGCGCAGATAGCGGAGAGCCGGGGTGTCAATGTGCATAACGGTGCCGTGATCGTGATGGACCCGAAAACCGGAGATCTCCTGGCAATGGTCGGTTCGCCGGATTTCAACGATACCGAGCATGCCGGACAGGTGAACATGGCAGTTTCCCCCCGGCAGCCCGGGTCCAGCATCAAACCGCTCATTTATGCTGCTGCTTTCGAAAAAGGCTGGACTCCGGCTACCTTGATCTGGGATGTAGAGACGGATTTCTCCCCGACCGGAAAGAAGGAGGACCTGCTTTATTCGCTGCCCTATCATCCGGTCAATTATGACGGTTTGTTTCATGGGCCGGTTTTGGCAAGAGAAGCGCTGGCTTCTTCATTGAACATCCCAGCAGTGAAAGCGCTTCAGTATGTCGGCGTTTATGATGACCCGAAAACGGAACAGACTGATGGGTTTATTCCCTTTGCGAAACGTCTGCATGTCGATTCACTCGATAAAGCCGGTTATGGACTGGCCGTATCCCTTGGAGGCGGCGAAGTGACTTTGCTGGAACTGACAAATGCTTATGCGATTTTTGCCAATAACGGTGAGTATATCCCTGCACGGGGGATCCTGAAAATCACCGACCATCAGGGACAAACTATCTACGATCCCGGAATACCGGTCCCGGAGAGAGTTTTGAATGAAGAATATGCTTATCAGATTTCCTCGATCCTTTCTGATGATAATGCGCGGATGCTTGGATTTGGTCCGGGATCGATTTTGAACCTGTCCTTCCCGGCAGCAGTAAAAACCGGGACGACAAATGATTACAGAGATAATTGGACGATGGGGTATAATGCAGATATTGTCACGGGGGTTTGGGTCGGGAATGCGGATAACAGTCCGATGACAGGATCTACCGGCATCACCGGTGCCGCTCCTGTATGGCACAGTATCATGGAATCGACGGCTTTGGTCCGCAGCGGCATTCGCAATGCTTTGTTTGTCCGCCCGAAGGGAATCGAGGATGTTATGATCTGTGCAGATTCCGGTACCAGGCCGGGGGCGGAATGTACAAATCTGAAGTGGGAGGTTTTTGCAAAATATCAGCCGCCTTTGTCAGAAAATGATGGTTTTATTTCTGTCTATTATTATGATACCTGGAGCGGTAAGCTCGCTTCAGCGGAGTGTGCTTCCCATGCCGAATTGAAAAAATTTCTGAATGTGAGAGAAAAAGAGGTACAGGCCTGGATCAAAACGACTGCAGCGGGAAGGCAATGGGCTGAGCGGATTCATGCAGAGGATCTTGATTTTATCCCGGATGGAGATATTCTTTATCCACCCTGTATTTCCCCGACTGTAGAAATTGTTTCTCCCACTGATGGTACCGTTGTACGGGAGGATCAGGTCGAAATTGCGGCTGTTGTCTATGCGATGGATGGAATCTATCCGTACAGTGTCGAATTTTCCCGGGCTGAAGAACCGGAGAATTGGATGGTCATTGGCAATAATCTGCAGGAACCGCATTTCGAGCCGGGGGTGGTTGCATCCTGGTACACCTATGGACTGGAGGATGGTGACTACCTGCTCAGGATTCGTATGAATCGTGATAATGATCAGTATTATGAAAAAAAGCTTCATGTTCGGCTGGAAAGAGGGGGATCTGAAAACATCGATTGGCCTGATCAGCAATTTGACCGAAACTTTCCAAATCCGGTCGTTCCTGAAAAAAATGAAGGAACAGTGATCATGACGGATCAGGGAGAGATCTATATTCCGCCGGAGAGCCATTAATGCAATTATAATGAAGAGGGAGGAGCTTTATGGAACGAAATATACCGCATAATGCGTCAGAGACGATCGATTTTTACAAACGGACGATTTATTCTGTATTGCGCTCAAAGAGCGAAAACAGGATCAGCGGACTGGAAGAAGTTCATGCTGCAATGAATTCCACCATGCATCCTGACGCGAGAGCTTCTGCACCGGACTATAATGCGCTGATCTACAGCATTCTGCGTGTTCCTCCCTGCATGCTTAAGGTCCAGCGTTTGATTCTCGGACAGAATGTTCACATGTTCTACGCACAAGGCTACGAGGATGTTGAAAACTGGCCGATTGTTACGGCAGCAGCACGGAGAAGGATCTGCCGTTATGACGGAGCAAATACACTTGCGGTTTTCATCAACAGTAAATCTGATATCGAAGATATTGTCCCAATCGTGACAGCCCTGCAGATCGAATGGAATAAGTTTCATGAATTGCTGCAGAATGTGGATAAATCATTGATTTATTCGGCAGTGATCGAAAAAAACGGCGCAGCGTTGGAAGAATTGACTGAAGAGCTGCTCTCTTCTGTGGAAGATTTTGCTCGTCTGCAAAGTGTTTGGGGTGAAAAAACTGTCGAATGGCTCCTGGAAATGAAGTCTCGTGCATCCGAGATGAGAATCAAGCTTCTGGACAGCTCCATGGTACAGTATTCCCGGGCGGCAAATTCCTGGCTGGATGAAATCCTTGAGCGTATTCCTGATTTGATTGAGCGTCCGGTATATTTTGTCTCCAGCAATCTGCACAGTGCAGCAAATCTGGTCAGCGGATATGCGCTGAAAAAGGAGAACGAGCTGCAGCGTTATCTGGAAAATAAAGAGACGAAAATGCTGAGGGAAGAATGGGAAAAGATTGACCGCAACAAGCTTTCTGCCAGCAAAGAAAACCTGATGTATTATGTTCTGAAAAAATATCAGCAGTCGGATTACGGAAAATATACCATCAGCGAGCAGCAGGAGGCGGAAAAAATGAACGGAATTTCCCGCCTGTCTATTTCCAGCAACTTTGAGGTCGGAGTACAGGTTTTTGACCTGAATAAAATTGATTTTACAAAGATGGATAAGCGTGTCCGTATCCCGGATTGTGACCGGCTGAAAAATTCTCAGGCTTATATCCTGAATATTGACTATCCGCTTGGTATGGCTGCCTACCATCTTTTTTCCAAGCTTTCGGAAAGGCTGGAGAATATCCGCGGTATTTATGTGATGGGGAAAGCCGCTTCGCTGAATGGCGTCAGAGGGGATGTGATCATTCCGACAGTGGTTCAGGATATGCATTCATCGAACCTTTATATTTTTCAGAATGCCTTTTCAACAAGTGATGTGGAGCCATACCTGATGTACGGTTCGATTCTCGGCGGACAGAGAGCCGTAACGGTCTATGGGACTTTTTTGCAGAACAAAAGCTTTATGGATGCGGTTTATCGCGGCGGGTTTACCGACATTGAGATGGAAGCAGGGCCTTACCTTTCGGCGATCTATGAAATGTTCCGACCTCAGCGGCATCCGGAGGATGAAATCGTTGACCTGAATAACGTGAAGATGGATATCGGTTTTTTGCACTATGTTTCAGATACCCCGATGAGCAAGGGAAAGAATCTCGGTGCCGGAACACTGTCTTATTTTGGCATGGACTCTACCTATGCGATCACAGTGGCTATCCTGCGCAGGATCTTCAAAAAGGAGCTTGAACAGCAGTAGCATCATCATGAAGAATAAACCGTCAGCTGTTGTACTTATTACCGGAATCATTCTGTTTCTTCTGCTGGTTCTGTTTGCCGGTGGTGCTGTGGATTCCGTCAGGCGGGGCAGCGGATTTTTGTTTGTGCCGTCTTTCACACCCAGTGCAACCAGTACTTCCACCCCAACAGAAACTGCGACCGCAACTGCTGTTCCTACAAATACACCGACTTTTACGCCAACTGCAACGTTTACCGCAACTTTCACTGCTACCACCATCCCATCCGCAACACCCACCGGGGTGCCGACAGCAACCGTGACACCTTATCCGACCTTTGACGTCACTGCACTTGCGGGAGAAATCTACTCGAAAATAACCGAAACAGCTGAAGCTTATTTTCTGCTTCAGACGCCGAGTGTCACACCGACACTGCCGGCTGCTGAGCTGATAACCGGGCTGGAGATGGTCAACGGGATCGATGGCAAAAGACTTTCCTATATTCAAAACAGCAGGAAAACACATGTTTACGGCTTTTGGATCGATTATAGCGAGGTTTCAAACAGGGAATATGCGGCTTGTATGCAGGCAGGGTATTGCTCTGTACCCGGGTCCAGGCTGCTGGAAAACCGGCCATATTTCAGCGATGGTTTCTATGCAGACCATCCCGTTGTGAATGTGACACGGTCTCAGGCTGAAGCTTATTGCTCCTGGGCTGGTATGCAGTTGACCTCCCTTCAGGATTGGTATGATTCTGTGAATGTTCTTCCCTCGGTATCTGAAAATATTGACCGGATCGAATCCGGTCCCCGGCGGAATGATGCCGAAAATTCCAATCTCATCGGTAATGTCTGGGAGTGGGTGGCTTCTGAAATTGAAAATGAAAGCGGTATAATGGTAGGCGGCTCATGGAAAACAGCTTCGCAGGATGTAAAAATTCTTCGATCCGGAAGGATGAATACGGAAAGATTTGCGGATGACGTCGGATTTCGCTGTGTTCTTTATGTAAACGGAGAAAGACATGAATAAAAAGTATATTATTATGATAATAGGATTGGTGCTGCTTTTCTGTATTACACCTTCTGTTTTCGCGGCCGGGACGCCTCTGGATATGGTTTTTATTCCGTCCGGTTACTCCATGATGGGTGCCGAATACGGTGATTTGTTTGCGGCTTTCAACACGAAGCCATATCACCTGGTTTATCTGGATGGTTTTTATATGGATGTGCATGAGGTGACCAATGCCGATTATGCGGTTTGTGTATCAGCCGGGAAATGCAAACAGCCGGAGAGCGTCGAATCCAAAACGCGGTCTGATTATTATACCAATCCCACCTACGCCAGTTTCCCTGTGGTGAATGTTACCTGGCAGGAAGCTGCCGATTATTGCGCATTTGTTGAAAAGCGTCTCCCGACGGAAGCTGAGTGGGAGCGGGCTGCCCGCGGCAAGGAAGATAACCGGCGCTATCCCTGGGGCAGCGGTACTCCGCGTACCTACAATATGAATATTTCACTGATCCCGGGCGATACCGAACGGGTCAATATTTATGCTCAGGGGCTCAGTCCTTACGGTGTTGCTGATGCCATGGGAAATGTCTCCGAATGGACATCCGATTGGTATGATGCTTCCTGGTATGAAACAAAAGAGCAGGATAATCCGCAGGGACCGCAAAACGGATATGAGAAGGTCGTGCGCGGTGATTCCTTTGAGACCGGTATTCCCGAACTGCATATCGCATCACGCTTTGGCATGTCTCCGGACTCTTACAGTTACGCTGTCGGTTTCCGCTGTGCCATGGGGATCCGTGAGCGTGTCGGTTATGAAACTCCTGCGCAGGATACGGAAGAGTATGAACCGGAATTCGCCTATATAAAGGCCGGCAACGAGAATGGAATATTCCTTTTGTCGGAGCCCGGTTCCGGTTATGATTCTCCATTGCTCGGGGTGATCCCGAACGGTGCAGTCGTGGAGATCGTAGCCGGTCCGGTGAGCATCAATTATTCGGAATGGTATCAGCTGCGTACCCAAAAGGGTGAAAGCGGCTGGACATTGGCCAGTGCCATCGTTTTTGCCGATGATCCGAAATAGCCCTATTTTCCGGATATAAAGATTTTCGCTCAGCCGTGGGACAAGAATCGAAAACTAAGCTATAATTTATACATATGGGCAGCTTCTGGAAAATTCTTCTTCTGATCTTACTGAATATCATCGTATCAGCCTCGGTGACTTATGGCGTTTTGTATTATTGGGAGAACATCCGCACGCCGAAAACGGAATATCAGCTGGTAAGTACAGGAAATGATTCGATACAGTGGCTTGAAGTAAGTCAGACAGAAGTTGCTGAGACAGCGATTGCCGAGCAGCAGACGGCATCCGCAATGGAGATCGCGACCGTTGCAGCCATCCCAACCGAAGAGCCAACCCCGGTAATTCGCGGGGCTAAAGTGGAAATTTCCCTGATCCGAAATCCAGGTGTGTTGGAAAGTGAAGCGCTGCGCATTGTCAACAATACTGACGAAGTCGTATCTCTCGAAGGCTGGCGTCTTGAGGATGCCAACGGAAATGAATTGACATTTCCCAATATCCAGTTGCTTCGGAAGGGTATCTTTGTGGAAGTTTATTCCCGTGCCGGGCACACAACACCTTATGAAATATTCTGGAATTGCACTGAACCTGTGTGGCAATCCGGAGAAACCGCTGTCTTGAAAGATATGTTCGGTCAGTTACAGGCAACTTATCGGGTTCCTTAGGAAAGGCGCTAAATTGGCAAATCAGGCTTTATACCGCAAATATCGTCCTCAGGTTTGGGATGATGTCGTTTATCAGGATCAGGTTACCAGGGTGCTGAAAAATGCGATTCGTACCAATCGCGTAGCTCATGCTTATTTATTTTCCGGCCCCCGCGGGACAGGCAAAACGACCGTCGCCCGCATCCTTGCCCGTGCGGTGAATTGTCTGAATGATGACCTTGAAAACCGTCCCTGTGATCAGTGCGCGAACTGTATCGCAGTCAATAACGGACAGTTTCTGGATCTGATCGAAATCGATGCGGCATCCAACACTTCTGTGGATGATATCCGTGAGCTGCGGGATAAGATCAATTTTGCTCCCGGTGTTGGGCGGATGAAGGTTTATATCATCGACGAAGTGCATATGCTTTCAACGGCAGCTTTCAATGCGCTTCTCAAGACATTGGAAGAGCCGCCGGCTCATGCCATGTTTATCCTTGCTACTACGGAAATTCATAAAATCCCGGCGACCGTGCTTTCCCGCTGTCAGCATCATGAATTCCGCCGCATTCCGGTTTCGGAAATCGTCCGGCGGCTGCAAAAGATCTGCAATGATGAAGGTGTTACTGCAGACGAAGCAGCCCTGACTTTGATTGCCCGGCAGGCAACGGGTGCGATGCGTGATGCCATCTCCATGCTGGATCAGATGACAGCTGCCGGGAACAACATCACCCTGGCAGAAGCCCGGGAAATTCTTGGAATCGCGACCAACCAGTCTGTAGTGGATCTGACCGATGCGGTAATCAGCCGGTCTCACGCTGATGGGCTTGCTGCTATACATGCGGCGCTGGATGCCGGTACGGATCCGCGTCAATTTGCCCGGCAGACAGTTGAATATCTGCGTCAGCTGCTTATGCTGAAGATGGGCACCGCAGATGTGCTGGATGTCACTGCTGAGGTCAGGCAGACCATGGCAGCGCAAAGCAAAAATATAGAAATCGATCGTCTGGTTGATATCGTCCGGATCTTCAACCAGGCTGCCACAGACAGCCGGATCGACTGGCATCCCGGGCTGAACCTGGAACTGGCTTTTGCGGAAAGCTGTGAAGAAAAGAAAGCCTCTGAGCAGGTGGTCAAGGTCATTGAGAAAGAAGTGATCAAGACTGTTCCGGTCCAGGGGCAGCAGAGTGCTTCACCAGCAGCTCCGGTAGACAAAGACCTTGAGGAAAACATCGCTTTTGTCCAGAGCCGTATCTTTATACGCAAGGGACAGACGCCGGACCCGACGGTGACCATGAAAGAGATCGCTGCGAAATGGGGTGCTGCAAGACAATTGATTCGGGAGAATGATGCAGTCCTGGAGGCTACCATGGCCCGGGCTGACCTGCTGGAAGTGAAAAACGGCGTGCTTTATCTTGGATTCCCCCGCGAAACCATCAAGAAAAAGGTGGAGGAAAACAAGCGCTTTCTTGTCTGGACCAGTGCCGCGATTTCCAAGGTTCTTGGAAAATCAGTCGGAATTTGCTGTACGATTCAGGAGCCTTCATCCCGGCGGGCCATCAACAATGAGGTTCAGGAGAGTGAAGCACTCCAAACTGCGCTTAGGATCGGCGGTCAGGTTGTTGTGAATAAAAAATAATTCATGAAATTATAAAATATATGAGGTGAAATAATGGCAAAAGGATTCGGAAGAATGGGCGGCCAAATGGGCGGCGGCATGGGAAACATGAGACAACAGTTTCAGAATCTGCAGAAGCAGATGCAGGAACAGCAGGAAAAAATCGCTGA
>CAYWGX010000073.1:0-11864 GCA_964457635.1 uncultured Leptolinea sp. | reverse complement strand
AGGTTTTTGAAAATCCGTGAAACAAAACCGGGATTGGGAACGTAAGGAATATTAGAAATAAGAAATAAGAAATAAGAGGTAGGTGTCAGGTAACAGGTAACAACTATCAACTATCACCTATCACCTATCACCTGCCAACTCATTTACAAATGAGAACGATTCTTGCACAGTATAGGTATTAATCCGTTTGTTTAAACGGAAATCTAAAAGGAGGAACCAATGAAAAAGCGATATATCATTCCCTTTGTCCTCGTCGTTGTCCTGATGAGTGTCGCGATGGCCTCCGCCGACGGGTATGGCTGCTGTTACGGTCAATATTGTTATCCTTATAACAATTGTTACACACCGTATTACAATCCTCAGCCTGTTGTGCGCGAGTGTGCATCCTTTGTCGCTGATGTCACGATTCCCGACGGAAGCTATGTGACACCCGGCAGCACCTTCACCAAGACATGGCGGATCCGCAACAACGGTACGACAACCTGGAATACCAATTACAAGCTGGTGTTCTCATCCGGTACGCAGATGTCCAATGTGACTTATGTGAACCTGCCGTACAATGTTCAGCCGGGTCAGACGGTGGATATCAGTGTACAGATGACCGCTCCGCAGGAGACGGGCTCTTACAAGAGCAGCTGGATGCTGATGAATGAAAATGGCGGACAGTTCGGTGTCGGGGCAAATTGCCAGACAGCGGTCTATGCTCAGATCGTCAATTATGTCCAGACCTATAACTATGGCTATAACTACAATTACTGCTATGGTTATAATTACTGTAACCCATGCTATGGCTGGTGGTGCGGAGTGCCGGGCTTTGACCGTGACGCGAATGCGAACCCGATCCCGGGTGTGCGTCCGCCGGTCCCGCCGAAACCCTTCCACTGGTAAGTTTTTGTGTATGTAAAATTCATCGAATTGGTACGGTGCATCTTCCCATGCACCGTCCTTTTTTAATAAGGTGAAGGGTGAAGGGTGAAGGAAAGGAGTGAATAGTGAATAATTATTGAAGCCGCAACTATTCATTATTCACTATTCACTAAACTATTAATGTTGGCACAATACTTGCACTATAAATATTTGAGTTAAACTCGATCTTTCCGGAAAAATCAGAAAGCTGTGTACCGGAAGAACCCTGAGGAGGTTTTTGTGAAAACGAATAAACTTTTACTGTGTGCGGCCGTTGTGCTGGTCCTGGCATTCAGTGTGATCACTGCCGGTGCGGAACCGGAATTGTCAGCCTGGGACGGCTACTATTGTACTTCCGGCAGCTGCGGCATTAATTATTACAACTACAGCTATGGCTGGAACACCGGCAGCTACTACTGCCCGGTCAGCAATTATCTGGCTCCTTTCCAGGCTGAATTTATCCGTGATGTGACCTATCCCGACGGCACCTATGTGATGCCCGGTTCCTCCTTCGTGAAGACCTGGCGCATCCGCAACGTTGGTACCCAGGCCTGGAACACCAACACGAAGCTGGTCTTCATTGCCGGTGATCCGATGAACGCCGTCAGCGCGAACATCCCTTACTATGTTGCTCCCGGCAGCAGCGTTGACGTCAGTGTCCGTCTGACTGCTCCTTCCAATGGAGGAAGCGTTTCCGGCCAGTGGATGCTCCAGGCTCCTGACGGTACACTCTTCGGTGTCGGCTGCAACGGTCAGACCCCGATCTGGGTTTCCGTGAAAACCTGGACCAACGGCGCCTGTTCCTGCCTGGGTCAGCCTACCTGCAATTGTCTGGCTCCGGCCTACAAACCCGGCCGCAATCCTTACTGCAACAACAAGATCCGCTCCATCGAAGATGTGACCTTCCCGGATGGCAGCATAGTCGCTCCGGGCGAAACCTTCCGCAAGACCTGGAAGATGAAGAACGGCGGCACCTGTGTTTGGGATGAAAACTATCTCGTCAGTTTCTTCTATGGTGATGACCTTGCCTTCGACGGCACCGCGATCATTTATCCTGCCGGTACTGATACCAGACCGACTTCCGGCCCGAAATATCAGGTCAACCGCAACAAGAAGATCTATGTGAACCCCGGCGATACCGTTTATGTCTCCATCGACCTGAAGGCCCCGAGCACCCCGGGTATGTATGAAAGCTACTACAAGCTTCGCGACAATTACGGCTATGAATTCGGCTTCGGCTCTTATGCAGATTCCGCTTTCTGGGTGAACATTATCGTTTCCGATGAGGAAAAATCTGTGGATCCGGATGCTGTTGACCAGGGCGTCATCAGCAAGGACCTGGAAGAAGCCGCAGTCAAACCCGCTGAAGAAGCTGCTCCCACCGTCGTCGAAACGACCGTGGCTGAAGAAAAGCCTGCCAACAAGTGCGGTGAACAGTCCATCGCCCTGCGCAATACCGATGCCGGTTACGAAGTCCTTTGGACTGCAGTCAATGACGGCACTGCCACTTGGGACGGATATACCCTTGTGAAAGCTGATTCCAATCCGGTGATCTCCGTCGTTGATGAGGCCATCAGTGTTCCGGTAACTGCTCCGGGCGAAACTGCCGAAGTCGCTTTCAATGTGGCGATTGATTCTGCCGCTTCTACACAGGATGCACTTTGGATGGAATTTTATATGAACTCCGGTGAAGAGGGTTTCTGCGAATTCTATTTCGAAGCTCCTGCCAAATAAGCTTTCAGACACAGCATTCTGTTGCCCGGGCCAAAAACCCGGGCTTTTTTTATGGAAACGCTGATCCATTCGGGACAACAGGGATGGGCCCCGTGTGTCTCACGTCCGGGAAATCGGGAACTGTCCGTGGTGTCCCCCGGAGTCAGCGTTTCTCTATAAAATATTTTTGTCGGTAATGTTGGCAAAATATGCAAATTTTATAATTAAAATAAACAAATTATTGATAATAATTGCAATTTTAAATCGAATAAGCTAAAATTGAATATAGAGAGCAAAGCTATGTTAATGCAGATTTCTGAACACGTCTGGTACATGCCGCGGGAAGAAGAACACTATCGTCCCGCTTTGGGTTATGTTTTAAGCGGCCCGAAGAGCATGGTGGTCGATACGGGCAATTCTCCGGAACATATCTCCGATATGTACGGGTACATCCGTTCTCAGGGCATGCCGGATCCTTCCTTTTCCATGGTGACCCACTGGCATTGGGATCACGTTTTTGGCATGTCCAGCTCTCCTGCGAAATCCCTGGCTAATTCCCTGACCAATGAGCGTCTCATCAACATGCAGCACTGGGACTGGTCTGACAGTGCCCTCAATTCCCGGGTGGCGGCAGGTCTGGAGATCCCCGCTTTTGCGGAAAGCATCCGCAAGGAAGTCCCGATGCGTCACTCCTTCAAGGTCACCTCTACAGATATTTCTTTTGATTCCCGCATCAATATCCGTCTGGAAGATCTGTTGGTTGAGCTGCACCATGTGGGCGGCCCGCATAGTGAGGATTCCACGGTGGCTTATGTCCCGGAAGACAAAGTCCTGTTCCTCGGCGACTGTTACCGGGAAGATATCTATACCGGCGGCGGTTCCATCCGTCTCGGGGAGCTCAAGCTGCTGCTGAAGCGCCTGGAAACCTTTGATGCCGAGTGGTTCGTTCCCTCCCATGAAGATCCCATCCGCAAGGAAGATTTCATGAAAAAGATGGCAGAGGTCGTCGAGATCGGTGAAGTGGTCGGGAATGCTGACGAGCTCACAGCCGGCAAAGAAAAACTCTCTGAGGTCCGCAAGCGGGAGCTTACCGAGGATGAAGTGTATTATGTGAAGCGCTTCGTCACCGGCAACCGCTACTCCTTCATTCACACAAAATTCTCTCCCCCCGCCGAAGAGCCGGCTGCGAGATAAAAGAGCGCATCAAAGTGCCTGCACCTGGTGTAAGATAACCAAAATTCCAATATTCTTCTAATAAAAGCTCTGTAAAATATTTAAAGACAGTGAAAAACTGTTTATAATATACCTATTGCTTTGGTGCAGGAAAGAAGGTGTTTATGGAATATCAGGATTATTATCAGACGTTGGGTGTATCAAAGACCGCAACCGAAGCTGAAATCAAAAAAGCGTACAGGGACCTTGCCAAGAAATATCATCCGGATCATAATCACGGGAACAAAAACGCGGAAGAGAAATTTAAAGCCATCAATGAGGCTTATGAAGTATTAAAGGATAAAGAAAAGCGTGCCCGCTATGACCAGCTGGGGTCTTCCTATAAACAGTGGGAGCAGAACGGCGGGAACAGCGCCAATTATAACTGGAGTGAATGGTTCTCCGGTGCTCCGGGCGGCGGACGAACTACATATACCACCACCGGGGATTTCAGCGGATTTTCGGATTTCTTCTCGCAGATTTTCGGCGGGATGGGCGATTTCGGCGGTGCTGCCGGGACCCGGCGTACCTACACACGTCCCCGCTCCCGGGTTCACACGGTAGAATACGACACACCGGTCACACAGCCGAAGGCGCAGGAGATCACTGCGCAGATCACGCTGGATGAGTCTTTCCATGGCTGCAAGCGTCAGATCAGCATGGGCAATCAGAAAATCGAAGCCAACATCCCCGCCGGTGTCAAAGACGGGACGAAGATCCGTCTGAGCCGGGCTTTCAATTCCAACGGGATCATGGTGGACCTGATCATCACGGTCAATGTCCCGAACAAGGAAGGGGCATTCGAACGGATCGAAGATGATTTATATGTGGATGTCCCGGTGGATCTTTATACGGCAGTGCTGGGAGGTGAGGCAGTCGTCCAGTCCAAGGACGGCAGATATGCCCTGAAGATCCCCGCCGGTACCCAGCCGGATCAGCTGATGCGCCTGACCGGGAAGGGATTCCCGAAGCTGAATCAGAACGGTGCCCGCGGTGATTTGTACGCCCGCATACGCGTTTCTTTACCTCGCAATCTGACGGCTCACCAAACCGAGCTGTTCAAGAAATTGAGAGATAATGACTAAAAAAAATGACGAAAACAGAATAAAAATCATCCCCCTGGGCGGCCTTGGAGAAGTCGGCCGCAACATGGCGGTATTTGAATATCAGGATCAGTATCTGATCGTTGACTGCGGGATCCTTTTCCCGGAAAATGACATGATCGGTGTGGACTACATCATCCCCGACATGCAGTATCTGAATGACAAAAAAGACAAAGTCGCCGGTGTGATCCTCACCCATGGGCATGAGGATCATATCGGCGCAGTGCCTTATCTCTTCGATATCCTGGAGAACGTGCCGATCTATACCACGCCCCTGACCGCGGAACTGGCTGAGATCAAGCTGGCGAGGGGCGGCAGGCTTTCCCGGACCACCCTGAATGTGAAGCAGGCCGGCGACAGCTTTGAGGTCGGTCCCTTCCATATCGAATTATTCCACATGTCCCATTCCATCCCTGACAGTGTGGGTGTGGCGATCGAAACGCCTGCCGGACTGATCGTGATGAGCGGGGACTATAAGTTTGACCAGACCCCCATCGACCACTGGCCTTCGGATTTTGCGAAACTCGCGGAGCTGGGCAAGCGCGGTGTGCTGGCGCTGATGAGCGACTCCACCAATGCCGAGCGTCCGGGCAACACGCCTTCCGAGATGGATATCAACCGTAATTTTGAGGAGGTTTTCTCAACCGCCAAAGGCCGTATCATCATTTCGAGCTTTGCCTCCCTTATCTCCCGGCTGCAGCAGGTTTCCACCATCGCACGGCAGCACAACCGCAAAATCTGCATCGTCGGTACGTCTATGGTGGACAATGTGAATCTGGCCCGCAAGCTGGGCTATATCGACCTTCCGGAAGAGGATATGGTTCCGCTGGATCAGGCGCTGAGCCTGCCGGACAGCGAGGTCCTGATCCTCTGCACCGGCTCCCAGGGGGAGGAGACTTCCATTCTCGGACGGCTCTCCCGTGGAAAATATAACGCCTTCAGCATCAAAAAAGGCGATACCATCGTCCTTTCCTCCTCGCCCATCCCCGGCAATGAGGAAAATATCTCCGGGGTCATCAACCGCCTGTACCGGCTGGGTGCGGAGGTCATCATCAATTCGGTGCTCTCTGTCCATGTTTCGGGACATGCCTGCCAGGAAGAAATGAAGCTGCTGATGAACCTGGTCCGGCCCAAATACCTGATCCCGGTGCACGGGGAACTGCGGCATCTGATGGCACAGGCAAAGCTCGGCCGCAGTGTCGGCATTCCGGAGGAGAACATCATCGTCATCGAGGACGGACAGACGGTGACCTTTGCGGATGGAAAGCTCAAGATGAGCGATAAAGTTCCCGCGGGCTTCGTGTTTGTGGACGGGAAGGGCGTCGGTGAGGTGACCTCCGACGTGATGCGCCAGCGCGGGAACCTTTCCGAAAGCGGTGTAGTGATCGTCACGCTGCTGCTGGACAAAAATTCCCACGGCCTGGTCAAGGAGCCGCAATTCGTCTTCTCCGGTGTGACCAATGAGGAAGACCTGATTTCGGTTGAGGAGCAGATCAAGCGCCAGGTGATCGAGCACTGCGCGAAGGTCCAGAACAACCGGACGGAAGAACAGCTGCAGAAGGACATCATGCAGATCGTCCGCAAAAACTTCTTCGCCTCCATCGACCGCGCCCCCTGGACCTTCGTCAATATCTATACGATTTAAGAAAGCACAACGGGGGCGAGCGAAGCGAAGCTCCTGCCCCGCATCGACCGGGCGAAGCCCGCACCTTACGGGGCAGGCATTTCGCTGTTGCAGCGAAGCCGGCACAAGAGAACCGTCCACTTGTGCGCTCACCTCTTCGCAATTGGACGCACACAGGGACGGTTCTTGTGTGTCGGCTGCGCGACAACACAAAAACCGTACCCATGTGCTCCGTCCCCATGTGCTTCATTACCACAAAATCGAACTTTTGTCAACAGTCAATGTTGTCTCTTGCAAAATTAAAATTCCCGTTGTAAACTCTGGATAACAAAGGTGAAAGATTGGTGTGACAGATGGGGTCGGTTGCCATGTGTGACAGTGGGGCCGGTTGCTCGGCGCACCGCAAGGTGCAGAGAGAACCGTCCCCATCTGTCACACACACAAGGTAACAGGTAACAGGTATGATGAGCGAGACAGCAGCGACAACATTCAGCGGGGAAGCGTCCCCGCCTTGCCAAGGGGATCGACCTTTCACCTTACTGCTGGCGTTCATGTGATTTTTCCTGACATTCATCACCTGTTTCTTTTCGGTATTTTGGAATAGAAAAAACCGTTATAATAAAGAAAAAGACTTTATCATAAGGAGTATTGATGAAAAAAATAACAACCGTAATCCTTGCCATGCTGCTGCTGACACTTTCTGTCCTTGCCGCGAGTGCAGACCAGGAAGGAAATGCCCGCTGGTGCAACATTGACAAAGACGGCTGCTATTTGATCGAAGCAGACGGGTCCATCAGCTACATGTATTTCTGGACGGAAGCCGCCAGATTGCATTACATGGGTGACAAGACAGCGCCTTTTACCAATGTGGTTCCCCGCTATTACAGCAGTGACAACCGCCATCCGCTGGAGCCTGCGCCGACAGTGATCCATCCGGCTCCGCCGCTGTTAATGATCGATATTGTCAGGCTGCTGAGAGAGCTCCTTCCTAACGGGATCGCGCTGCTGAATAACGCGGTGCTGATCGTACCGGAAAAAGAGATCGACGGTGCTTTGATCGACTTCCACGGAACCGATTTCGCCGAAATTTTGAAGAAACAGGGAATCGATGCGGAGGTACTGGTCCCGGTTTTCTCTATGGCCGTTGGAGAAAGCCTTGAGAGTTACGATAACAGTTTGGGGAGATACCTTATAGAGATGGAAAGGACCGGGCATCTCAACGGATCTTCATCACAGATAATGCCAACCGCAATACAATCCTCAAACGGAAGTATGCGCTCAGGCGTTCTCCTTTCGAATCTGAACACGGGATCCGGAAGCGGACATCTGTCCGGTGCGCTTCTGCTCGGTTATGTTTCCGCGCAAAATCTGAGCGTCTCAGAGAATATTTATGAGTACGATTCTGGAGAATCGGGTGGATCACAAGGTGAATCCGGAGATACCGCCGGAGAATATCAGACAACCGATCTGGATATTGCGGAAGCTTCACAGGATGGGAAATGGATCTTTCTGCACCTTGATGTTGATAGAAAACATAGCGGCGATGATTATTCCGGATCCGGCGGATCCGGCAGTTCCGGTGATGGTTCTATTCAAGCAGGAGGAACTATTACTGCCGGAATGGGTATTTCCTCTTCGGGGCAAGTTATTGCCGGTTCGGGAGCCGGCGGTGCTGTCTACGACAAAACCGTTTTTGGTGCAAGCGGCACTAAATTCAAATTTGTCGGTTCAGCCGGTGTGACTGTAGACACCTGGTTGAACACCGCGGGACTCGGCAAAATCGTCGATACTGCCAATGGCAAATCGGTTGAGGTGCTTTCCGGGCAATATGTGGATTCGCGAAATTCAAGACTGGCAGTTCGGATTAAGGAAGAATCTTCAGGAACAGCTTCCTGGTATGGTTTTGAAAACATCGATAGTTATTTGCCGCCCGGTACTGTATTGGGGGTAAAATGGTACGCTGAAGACGAGGAAAATGAACATCTCTATAGTCCAATTGATTCCGATTTTGCTGAATTGAATTTAAAACACTTTTGATGCAATATGGGAACGGTTATTCCGCAGGGAAGAGCCGTTCCTTTGAACACATGTGGAGGCTCACATGAAAGAACAAAACGGAAGCCGCCTGACGAAAGACGGACGGAGGATTTACACCAAAACCTGGCTGCCGGAAAACGGCGCCCGGGTGAACATCATCCTGGTCCACGGGATCGGTGAATACTGCGAGCGATATCAGCACGTGGCGGAATTCCTGACCGGGATCGGCTGCGCGGTTTACGGTTTTGACCATATCGGCCACGGTAAGAGCGAAGGAAAACGCGGCTGCATGAGCTATGCCGATGCCTTCTCCATCATCAGCGATTTCAAGGCCGAACTGCGGGAACAGTTCCCGGAGATCCCGGTGGTGATTTACGGTCATTCCATGGGCGGCGGTGTGGTGCTTTCCTACGGTACGCAATATCCGGAGGGAGCGGCCGGCATTATCGCCACCAGTCCCGCGGTGGGCATGGCGAATCCCATGAAGCCTTCCGTGGTGAAGCTGCTGCGAATCTTAAAGAAAATTTCACCGAACCTGACGGTTTCCAACGGGCTTCCCGCGGACGGGATTTCTCATGATCGGGCTGTTGTTGAGCGTTATCAGGCTGATCCGCTGGTCCATGACAAAGTCTCCGTGACGCTGGGCCTGGACCTGATGGACTGGGGCGATGCGCTTCAGGCTTATGACAAGCCATATCCTGTGCCGCTTTTTGTTGCTCAGGGTTCGGAAGACAGGCTGGTGGATCCGGTGGCAGCGGAGCGTTTTGCAAAGAACCTTAAAGGAAACGTGACTTACAAACGCTTTGAAGGCGGATATCACGAACTGCATAATGAACCGAACAAACAGGAACTCTTTGATGCCATCGAAGACTGGCTGAAACGTCTTAATTGAAGCAGCTCCTTTCCGTTATCAAAATGATTTTCTTCTTGATTCATTGATGATTTTATTTTTCAAAAATCATGATATCATTATAGATGTTGATATGGAAAGAGGTTTATTATGAAAATGCGATTTACAGTTCTGTTGTTCGTTTTCTGCATGATGTTTTTCCTTGCCGCTGCGGTTTCCGCGGATCAGGACGGAAACGCGAAATGGTGTAATGTTGATAAATTTGGCTGTTATGAAACCGATGAGGACGGTTCGACATATTATATAATGTTCTGGAGTGAGGATGCCCGGAAAAATATAATGGGGAATCTTACCGCGCCTTATACCAATGTGGTTGATTACTGCTATGATTGTCGTGACGGGCAGATGGGAATGGGAATCGGCCGCCCCGGCAGCGGCGGTGTATCCGGCGTTTATAGATCGATTCGGGATCGTTTAGGGGATGTTTTCGGAAAATATAGCGGAAGATTATTTTCTGAAGGATGGGCTGAACGCCACATAGACAGTGTCAATAGTACGATAAATAATAATCTGAATAACGGTTGGACTGAAAGTGATGTTTCTAATCAGATTCAGAGCATTGACAATGACTTTAAACACATTGAAGAATTGAAAAATTCCGGAGTTCCTGTTGAATTCGCACAGTAACATCAGGACGGAGATGATATGAAGCATGATATTCTGATCAAGTACAAGCCGGAGATCACGAAAGAGCGGAAGTCAGCGCTGATCCCGGAGATACAGGCCCTGTTCGAACACGCTGCAGAGATCCCCGGAATCCATGGGGTGACGCTTTATCCGAACGTGGTGGAACGGGAGAACCGCTATGACCTGCTCATCGAGCTTGACATGGACCGGGAAGCACTGGATGCCTGGGACCGCTCCCCCCGGCATCAGCAGTGGAAGGAGCAATATGGCCCCCTGCTCGATAAAAAAGCCATCTTCGACTGCAGCAGATAACAGGTAACAGGTAACAGGTAACAGGTAACTCCTTCTGCTGTTACATTTTACATTTTACATTTTACTTTTTACCTTTTACTTTTTACCTGTTTCCCTGATCCTGCGAATTTCCCTGATCACCAGCTTGATGTCCACCGGCTTGGCGATGTGACCGTTCATGCCGGCATTCAGGCATTCCGCGACATTTTCGGAAAAGGCATCCGCGGTCATGGCGATGATCGGCATGGCAGCCGCTTTCCGGTTGCGGGAGCTCCGGATGGCATGGGTAGCTTCCAGACCGTTCATGATCGGCATCTGGATATCCATGAAGATCAGGTCATAAAGGTCGGCTCCCTCTTCAGCCATCTCCACGGCGATCTGACCGTTGACAGCCCGCTCGCTTTCGATCCCGTGCATCTGCAGCAGCATGGAGATGATTTCCCAGTTGATGTCATTGTCCTCAGCTACCAGGATATGCATGCCGGCGATGTCTGACTCGTCCTCTTCCGGGGACTGGACGTCGGCCTCGATGCCGAGCAGGTCGGTAATCTTTTCGTATAGATTTGAGCGGAACAGAGGCTTGCTGATAAAGCCGTTGGCTCCGGCGGCCTTCGCCTCATCCTCGATGTCGGACCAGTCATAAGCCGAGATCAGCAGGATGGGCAGGTCCTTCCCGGCAAGCTGACGGATACGGCGTGCAAGCTCCAGTCCGTCCATTTCCGGCATCTTCCAGTCGATGATCGCCACATCATAATCCTTGCCGAGCTTGTGACGCTCGCTGATGCGTAACAGGGCATCCGTCCCGGTGCTTGCGGTTTCTGTCCGGGCACCCAGGCTTTCCAGTGTGTCGCGGGCGGTTTCCAAAAGGATCTCGTCGTCATCCACCACCAGCACGTCGATGGGCTCCAGCTTCATTTCCTCCGGCTGACGCTCCGCGATGGGGATGCCCAGAACGATGGTGAAGCAGGTCCCTTCGTTGACCTTGCTCTGACAGTCGATGGTACCGCCCATCAGGTCCACCATTTTCTTGGTGATGGTGAGGCCGAGACCGGTGCCCTGGACGGTGTTGACGCGGCTGTCCGTTTGCCGCAGGAAGGGCTGGTACATTTTCTCCATGAATTCCGGGCTCATGCCGATGCCGGTATCGCTGACCCGGAACATCAGGCGGACCTTCCCGGGCTCCGCGCTTTCGCTCTCTTCCATGTCTACGGTCACGCTGCCCTGCGGAGGGGTGTATTTGATGGCATTGGAAAGGATGTTGATATAGATCTGGTTCAGCCGCAGCTGGTCGGCGTAAAGATATTCATATCGGATGCCGCTGATGTGGAAACTGAAGTCGATGTTCTTTTCCTTGATCATCGGCTGAGAGATATTCACCAGGTTTTCAGCCGTTTCCGCGATCGAGAAGGAAACCGGAGCCAGGTTCAGCTTGCCGCTTTCC
>CAYWGX010000072.1:0-11951 GCA_964457635.1 uncultured Leptolinea sp. | reverse complement strand
GGGGTCGGTGCGCAGGATCTGTGAGGCGATCGTCCGGGATGAAAAATCGATCCTGCCCGTTTCGAGCATGCAGACCGGTGCATACGGGATTAATGATGTGGCACTCAGCATGCCGGTGATCGTGGGAAGGAACGGGATCGAGGGCCAGGTGCCGCTGCGCCTGTCCGAGACGGAAGTTGAAAAACTGAAGCAGTCCGCGGAGACGCTGAAGGGGATCATCGGGGATATTTAGAGAAATAAGAAGTCAGAAATAAGAAAATGAAGAAGTAAAAATGAAGCACACGGAGACCGGATCGATGTTGCAGCGCAGCCTGCACGGCGAGTCGGGATCCGTGTTATGCTTTGATGGAAATAGATAAGAAAATGAAGTAAAGGGATTGTCCCTGAGGATTGGATATAGATGATACAGGATATATTGCCTGATGTTTTAAACAACCATTATGAGCACCTGAAACCGGAGGACGGGGATCGTGTCATTCTGTTCCGGGAAGACCGGCTGCTGACCTGCTATGATGAAGGATCAGCTGCATTTGTCTTCCCCCGTTGGGCAGATTTCCGCGGGGATGAGACCGTGGTGTACCTCTTTTCCGTCAGCGGGGTGCGTTATTTTCTGGCCTTTGACAGTGAAGCGCTCCCGGAAGGATATGAACTGCTTACCCTGCGGGAGATGCGCGGGAAAGTGCAGCGGTCCAACACGGCCGTGCTGGCCGCCTTCACGGCATGGCATCTCTTCCAATGGTACCGGACCAGCCGGTTCTGCGGTGCTTGCGGCGCTCCCACGGAATTTGACACGGCTGAGCGGGCAATGGTCTGCCCGAAATGCGGGAACAAGATCTATCCGCGCATCAATCCGGCGGTGATCGTCGGAGTGCGGAATGGGGACAGGCTGCTGCTTACCCGCTACCGGGCGGGGTATGGGCATAACGCGCTGATCGCCGGTTTCACCGAGATCGGTGAGACGCTTGAGGAGACCGTCCAAAGGGAGGTCATGGAAGAGGCCGGCGTAAAGGTGAAGAACATCACGTACTATAAGTCCCAGCCCTGGGGGATCGCTGCCGATGTGCTGATGGGCTTTTACTGTGACGTTGATGGCGATGACACCATCCACCGGGATGACTCCGAACTGAAGTACGCAGCCTGGGTCGAACGGAAGGATATCGTGCTCCAGCCGGACAGCCTGAGCCTGACAAATGAAATGATGAGTGTTTTTAAGAATGCCGCTTAGTGCACTTTTTGGAAATTGATCATGGTGAGGCTTTTGTCGCACTCGGAGCTGGGACGGAAATAGATTTTTTCCGAGGCCGGCAGACGGTCCGTGTCCAGGATCTGGATCCAGACGGGTTTGTCAAAGGGATGGACCGGGCGTCCCAGCGTGATCTCATAGCCGGAGTCGCCATAGATCGGGAAAAGGCCGGAAAGGGTCTCCGAAAGGGATCCGTCTGCATAACCGACCTGCACATAATAGCCGATCTGCGGGGTGCCGCGCTTGTCCATCAGGCTGCCGGCGACGCCCATCCAGGTGCAGTCCGCGTTGGGATAGACCTCCGCGGGATCGAAGGAGGAGGGGCTGCCCAGCAGTTCAAACCATTCCTCACTGTATTGTGAGCTGCCCTGACTGTAATGCTTGACGGTCAGCGTACTCTCCGCCTGGGCCAGCAGGTCCGCCGCGTTGCCTTCCAGGGTCTTGCGGGGACGGAGCTTCGGCGTAGGTGTGAGCGTGGGTGTCGGGGAAACGGTTGGTGTGCTGGTGATAGTCGGCGTGAAGGTCGGCGTAGGTGCTGTGGCTGTCGGGGTTTGTGAAATGGTCGGTGTGATAGTCAGAAACAGCACTTCCTGTGTCTGTTCGAACCAGTAAGTGGGATTTTCCAGCGGGGCTTTGAAGTTGTCACCAAAATTTTTGAACGCGAAGTGACGGAAAAGGATCGCGATGGCGGCGATGACCAGAATGGCGGCAATTGCGAGCATCCACTTGATGCGCCGCTCACGGCGGAGCCGCCGCTGACGCCGGTACTTCAGGTCCGGCAGGTCATCGTATTCGTAAGCCTTCTTTTTCCGCATTTTCAGAGGATCTCGATCTGAGCCTGTTTTCTCTGTTCTTCCAGCCAGTCTGCGAGGGCTTTCCGCTGGGCAAGCTGCTGTACCTGTGTGTCCATGGCGCGTCCGGTCTGTTTTTCAGCAACATAGAAAATGTTATACACGCCGTCGATTTCCATGATCTCGCTGTGTTCACCGGCATTGAGCGCGAAGATCTTGTCTTCCGTTTCCTGTGAGAAGAGGACGCCGCGGGGGAACCAGCTCATGTCGCCGCCGGTCACCTCATCGTAATTCTTCGCCATTTCGGTGAAGGAGATGCCCATGTTCAGGCGGTTCATCACCTCATCGAGGGTGGAACGGCGCTCGGACCAGATGCGGTAAACGTGCAGCTGTTCCGCATTTTTGAGCTGTTCGAAGATGACTTCCCGCATGTTGGCTGCGGCGGTCTCCCGCTCCAGCGCTCTGCGGAAGCTGTCCTGATTGTAATGGTTCTTTGACTGCCATTCGCGGAGGGCATCGCAGGAGCCGAGTTTGATGCAGAGTGCCTGGGTCTTGGTCTCCAGGTCGGTGCTGTCCGGCGCGATGCCTCGGAGTTGTGCCGCTGAAAGGAACAGGGTCTCATCGATCAGATCGTTCAGGGCTTCTTCGCGCAGGGCTGCATCATCGGGGATCTCTTCATCAAGCTGTTCATAGGCTTCCCGGAGCTGTGCCTTTTTCAGGTCCACGTCTTCGATGGCGATGACGAGTCCGTTGACTTTGGCTGCCGCGGGAGGTAAAGTCGGTGTCGGTTCCGGGATCGGGGTTTCGGTTGGCGTCGGTTCTTCGGTAGGGGTTGCGGTCGGATCTGTATGCGGGACGGCACAGGCGCTGAGCAGAACAGCACAGCATAGCATTAACAGGAGCAGTGTTTTCTTCATAAGGCTAATTTTAGCATAAAGGTGATAAAATTGCATTTGGATATTAATCGAAAACGAAAGAGGAAAGCGTACATGAAAAATCTTCAGAAACTGATCATACCCGGCATTTTGCTTGTGATCCTGATCTCCGCGGCAGCCGTGCAGCCGCAGCTCAGCATGGATGAACAGTCAGCTATCATCGAAGCGGTGGTGCAGACGATGAACCCGGAAAACATGAAGGCGACGGTCATCGCCGAAGTGGAAGCGGACCTGATTGAAAAATTCACGGCTGCCGGTTATGTCGGCCTGGCTGGCGCGCTGTCCGTGCCTGTACAGGGTGAGGAGTCCGCGATGCCCGGAGCGGTGCTGCCCACCGTTACGCCGACACCTGTGCTCCCTGATGCTGATGTGAGTACACCGGTGCCTGAGGAGGAAGCCGGTCCCCGTCTGATTGAAACCAATATCGCAGATTATTATGAAGGGGCGGTGCTTCAGGAAGACGGGACCTACCGGGGCCTGCATGCCAAACAGGTGAATTCTTATGCTTATACGATCGGCGAAGATGAAAACGGTGTGGTCCGTCAGTTCCATACGGAATATACGCCCAACACACGCTTCAACGTGGATGTGGTCTTTGAGAATGACGGCTCGCTGGTGTGGCCGCCGCGGATCGAGATGCGCCATGTGGGGAATGTGGGTGAATACACGGGACACGCGGAGAGTGTTTACGCGGACCGTACGTATGACCCGGTGAAGCCCGGTGACCGCTGTTCTTTTACCGTTTCCTCTTACGGCAGTGAGGTGCTCGGCTGGACGACCTTCTATTTCCAGCTTTATGACGCGGATTCCGGTTCCATCATTGAAGGCGGACAGGGATCCTTCACCTATCACGCGATCTGATGAAGGCAGGAGGCACTGTGAACGAAGATCTGATCAGAAAACTGGATGAGCTGGAGCGCTCGCTTTATGTCTTCCGGCACCTTTCCTCACTGGTGGAACTGGATGCCATGACTGCCGCACCGCAGGACAGTGCAGCGGGACGCAGCGTGGTGACCGAATTTCTGAGCAGGGAACGCTATGGGCTTTTTGCTTCCGAACAGACCGGTGAGCTGCTGGGCCAGCTCACGGAACGGAAAGCAGAGCTTCCGGAACGGACTGGCCGGCAGGCTGAATTTCTCAAACGGGACTATGACCGCATGAAGGCGGTACCGCAGGATGAGTATGTGAACTATGACGTGCTGGTCTCGGAGGCTCAAAACGTCTGGGTAAAGGCAAAACGTGAGAATGATTTCGCCGCCTTTGCGCCTTATCTCGAGAAGATCGTGGAGACACAGCTGCGCTTTATCGGCTATTGGGATCCGAAGCATGAGAAAAAACCCTATGATGTGCTGCTGAACGAATACGAGTACGGGCTGACGGAAGAATTTCTGGATGATTTCTTCGGAAATCTGAAGCAGACGATCGTGCCGCTGGTCCGCAGCATCACGGAAAAAGGCTGGCAGCCCCGCTCTGATTTTCTCAGCCGGGAGGCCCCGATCGAAAAACAGCGGGCGCTTTCCGATTACCTGATGGATGTGCTGACACTCGGCCATGACCACTGTGCCATCGCGGAAACGGAGCATCCATTTACGCTGGATTTCAACCGGGATGACGTGCGCATCACCACCCATTACCATCTCAATGGAGTAATGAGCTCCTTCTATTCCGTGATGCACGAAGGCGGTCATGCGCTCTATGAGCTGCATACCGGCGAGGAGCTGCGATTTACTTCGCTGGCTTCCGGCGCTTCCTCCAGCATTCACGAGAGCATTTCGCGCTTCTTTGAAAACATCATCGGGCGCAGCAGAGGGTTCTGCGATTTCATCCTGCCGAAGATGAAGGAACTCTTCCCGGAGCAGTTCGCTGATGTCAGCGAAGAAGAATTCTATCAGGCAGTGAACATTGCCCGGCCCTCGCTGATCCGTACGGAATCCGATGAGCTGACCTACTGCCTTCACGTGATGGTGCGCTATGAGATCGAAAAGGGCCTGATCAACCGGGAGATCGCGGTGCAGGACCTGCCGCGGATCTGGAAGGAAAAGATGCGGGACTATCTGGGTGTGGATGTGCCGAATGACACGAAAGGCGTGCTGCAGGATTCCCATTGGAGCAGCGGCTATTTCGGCTACTTCCCGACCTATGCCATGGGAAATGCCTATGGCGCGCAGATGTGCGAACGGATGCGGCAGGATGTGGATGTAGACGGCTGCTGCGCAAAGGGCGACCTTACGCCGGTCGTGGACTGGCTGACGGAAAATGTGTTCCGCTATGGCTGCATGCTGGATCCGGTGCCGCTGTTTGAGCAGTACTGCGGCGCGAAGTTCACCCCGGAACCGTACTGCCGTTACCTTAAAGAAAAGTACAGCGCGATTTACGGACTTTAGCGGCCCAGCGGCGGGCACCGTGCGAAGCCTGGTCTGAACCGTACGGCTGCCGTTCCTTTGTACAATATGTAAGAATGCAGTATACCGGTCCCCATGTACCCCATGGGGACCGGTTTTTGGAAATTTTAGTTATTGCCTTTTTATCCGGTATCTATTATTATTTAGATATGGGTTTTGTAAACTGCATTCTTTATATGGGTATTCTCGGCGTGGCCGCTTATCCGGTCGGACGGATCATTTCCAAATTCGATCCTGATCCGGAGAGTTTTCTGTTCAAAGAGCATCCCTGGGAATTGGGCGGGAAAATCTATGAGAAGCTGCATATAAAGAGCTGGCAGGCAAGGATCCCGGATGTCAGTCAGGTCCTTCACCGCTGGATGCCGCGGAAGAAACTGCATGTCGGATTCACGGCGGAAACGGTCCGCACGATGATCAGCGAGACCTGCACGGCTGAAGTCATTCACGATCTTCTCAATATTGCCGGACTCCGGCTCCTTGGACTTTGGACGGGTGTCGGAGGGGTCATCATGTACCTGATCTACGTCCTTTTCGGAAATCTGCCTTTCATCCTCGTTCAGCGCTACAATCGTCCGCGGCTGAAAATGCTGCTCAATCATCTTGAATTAAAAGAGGGACGGTTCGATGACCGTCCCTCAGATCCTGTCTGAAAATATTCTATTTATCCCTGAAATATCTCGTCAGTCCGAACGCTTTGGAGAACTCCATCACAACGAGCGGGACAAAGGTCAGTCCCAGCCCGATCAGATATACATTTCCCGGCAGGGTAATGAGCCCGAAGATGCGGGAGACCGGTGTGAAGAGTACCAGGCACATCAGCACCACGGAGACTGCCGCCGCGCCGTTCAGCCTGCTGTTGCTGAAGGGGCCGATCTTGAACAATGAATGTTCCGAACGCATGTTGAAAGACTGCACTACCTGGGAGAGCGCCAGCACCATGAAGGCCAGTGTCTGGCCGCCGGCCAGCTGACCGGTCATTTTGTCGCCGAGGTAGAACCCGGCCAATGCCAGAATACCGATCATGACGCCCTGCAGGATGATGCGCAGGCCCAGACCGTGGGCGAATATGCCCTCATCCTTTGGCTTCAGTTTTTTGTACATCACGTCATCTTCCACCGGTTCCACGCCCAGCGCGACAGCCGGCAGACCGTCGGTGACCAGGTTGATCCACAGCAGCTGCATGGAAAGCAGCGGGGCTTTGTGCCAGAGGATCATGGCGGTGAAGACGGTGATGATCTCACCAATGTTGGTGCCCAGCAGGAAGCTGACCACCTTTTTGATGTTGGCGTAGATACCGCGTCCTTCCCGGACCGCTTCCACGATAGTGGCGAAGTTATCGTCAGTCAGGGTCATGTCGGCGGCGCCTTTGGCGACGTCTGTGCCGGTGATGCCCATGGCACAGCCGATATCGGCGGCCTTCAGTGCCGGAGCGTCATTGACCCCGTCGCCGGTCATGGCCACGATCTGGTTCTTGCGCTGCCAGGCTTTGACGATGCGGATCTTGTTCTCCGGGCTGACCCGGGCGTAGACCGAAATGTTTTCCACTTCCCGATCCAGTTCGGATTCGGACATGGCGTCCAGCTGCGGACCGGTGATGGCCCGGTCGCCTTCCCGCAGGATCCCCAGATCCGCGGCAATGGCGGAGGCGGTGACCACATGGTCACCGGTGATCATCACCGGGCGGATGCCGGCCTGTTTGCAGACAGCGACGGCTTCCTTTGCTTCCGGACGCGGCGGGTCGATCATGCCGACCAGACCCATGAAGGTCAGCCCGTTTTCCAGCTCTTCGGAAGTCGGTTCAGCCGGGATGCGGTCGATCTCTTTGTAACCGACGGCCAGCACGCGAATTGCGTTTTTGCTCATCTGCTCATTGATTTGCGCTGCCTTTTCAAGGTCACCGGAAGTGCAGCGGGAAGCCATGACGTCGGTAGCGCCCTTCACGATGACGATGAATTTGCCGTCGATGCGGTTGACCGTGGTCATCAGCTTGCGGTCTGAATCGAAGGGCAGCTCAGCCAGGCGCGGGTATTTGTTATTCAGCGTTTCTTTGGGCATTCCGTTGCGGTGAGCGGCCAGGACGATGGCGGTTTCCGTCGGGTCGCCGATGTGTAGCTCTTCCTTGCCGTTGAAGACTACGGAGCCGTCACAGCAAAGCGTTCCGTACATCAGCAGTTTCTTTACCGCTTCGGAATTCTCAAAGGTGACATCTTCCGTATTTTCTGCGCCATCCAGATAAACCTTGACCAGCTTCATGCGGTTCTGGGTCAGGGTACCGGTCTTATCCGAGCAGATCACCGAAGCACTGCCCAGTGTCTCCACAGCCGGCAGGCGCCGGATGATGGCGTTTTTCTTGACCATGCGCTGTACGCCGAGGGAGAGCACGATGGTGACGATGGCCGGCAGCCCTTCCGGGATCGCAGAAACAGCCAGGGAAACGGCGGTCATGAAGATCTCCATTACCGGGATGCCGCTGGTCAGTCCTACTACGAAGACGATGGCACAGGCAGCCAGGGCGATGATGCCCAGGTATTTGCCGAGCTGCGCCAGTTTCTCCTGCAGCGGTGTCTGGCCTTCTTCCTCGCCTTCCAGCAGGTTGGCGATCTTGCCCATTTCTGTATCCATGCCGGTGGCGGTCACCACAGCGGTGGCAGTGCCGTAACTGATGGAACAGCCGGAGTAGATCATGTTGACACGGTCGCCGAGCGGTGCCTTTTCTTCCACGATGACCGCGGCATCCTTTTCCGAGGGTACTGATTCACCGGTCAGGGCGGACTCTTCGCTCTTCAGGCTCACACTGCGGATCAGCCGGGCGTCTGCCGGGACAAAGTCACCGGCTTCCAGCCGGATGATGTCGCCGGGAACCAGGTCTGCCGCGTCAATGATCTTCTCTTCCCCGTCCCGGATCACCCGAGCATGAGGAGCGGAGAGGCTTTTCAGGGCATCCAGAGCCTTTTCTGCATTGCTTTCCTGGATGGTGCCGATGATGGCGTTGACGATCACGATCACCAGGATCAGAATCGGTTCAAAGAATCCTTCCGGGTCGCCTTCCGAGATGGCGATGAAGAAGGAAATGGCGGATGCGGCGATCAGGATCAGGATCATCACGTCCTTAAACTGGTCAAGAAAGCGCTGGAAATTGGTTTTCTTTTTCTTTTCTCTCAGTTTGTTTTCGCCGTATTTTGCTCGAAGATCGCTCACCCGGCTTTCCTGCAGACCGTTGCTCAGGTCGGAGTTCAGGGATTTTACGACCTCGTTGGCGTCAAGATTATGTGCTGTCATCAAAAAACCTCCTTTTTAATGATGCTGTGCACAATTATATAGGATTTTTGTTAGAAACTCGTTGGAATTGAAAATGTCATGGATTGAATTGTGATGAATGTCATTGATCTGTTGGCACCCTTATTGCATCATTAAAATGGTTACAGATATGATGATTTATTTAGAAATTATGTTAAAATAAGAGCGTATGGCAAAGACTGAAGAAACAAAAAAGACGCCGAAGGAAACAAAGGCGAAAACGAACAAAACCACGGCTTCGGAGAAAAAAACTGCCGTAAAGAAAGCCCCCGTGAAAAAAACATCAGCGGCGGCTGCAGTGAAGAAGCCCGCAAAGACAGAGAAGAAAGCCAAACAAGGCAAGCAGACAAAACCTCTTACCGCCGCGGACGGATGGAAAGAGAAAAAGGCCCAAATCAGGGAACGCAGTAAAGAACCGAAGACCCTGGCCGAGCGGAAGGCTTTAGAGGATAAAGGTCCGATCCGGCTTTTCTTAATGAAGCAAAGGTGGATCTGGAATTTCCTGCTGGTCCCTTTCTTCATATTCGCGCTGCTCTGTCTTTATACGATCGCGTCCGGGAATGACCGGCCGGCGGCTGTGTGGTGCGTGGAAATGTCCCGGCACCTGTTCGGGGCCATCTGCTTCCTCTTTTATGTCTGGGTGGCTGCTTTTTGTATCCGCTTCTGGATGCGGAACATTGAACGCTTCAGTGTGATGCACTATGGGCGTTATTTTTATTTTCTTGGGCTTTATTTTTTTGCTGCATTGGTGCTGCAGTATAACGCGAACAAAAGCATCCCGGTCACACCACCGGAAGAGGCAGGCGGTGTCATTGCCGGAACAGTGGTCAACATGGTCACCAACGTGCTCGGCAACAGCGGCATGCTGATTTTGCTGCTGTTCCTGATGGCGTTTTTCATCTGGCAGGCATGGCGCTTCCTGGCAGCACGAGAAAAGGAACAGAATAATAAGGATGAAGTCCCGGTACATGTTTATTGGGATGTCCACACAGCTGCGGAAGCTGAAGCGCTGGAGGCTGAAAAGCAGAAAGCCGAAGCACTCACTTCGGATATCGAGGCCGATTTCCGTTCGACGATGGGCCTGCTGACTGCTTCGGAAGGGAAGGAAACCGCGAAATCTTCGCTGCGGGAAGAGGCCGGTTTGTCCTTCCGCAAGCTGCGGGATACCATCCGGGAGATTGCTCAGCCGATCCCTGATAAGGATGCCATGATCCCGGTAGAGGAGCCGGAAGTTCGCAGGGCATCTGCGGAAGAAGAGCCGGTTTGGGAAGGCCTGCAGCGAAAGACCAAGCCGGCACAGGACAATCAAAGCACTCCGGTGAAGCGCAGCGGAAAGAAACCGCCAGCCCAAAAACCGCAGCAGCTGCCGCTGACCCCCACAGCACCGGAACTGCTCCCGGAGGAGGAAGAACTGCCTCCGGAACCGGTCTTTGAAGAACAGGAAGATCACAACGGCAGCGGGCTGCTCTCCGCGCCGGCTGAACCGCCGAAACCGGAACATAAAAAAGTAGAAGCTCAGCCGGTGGTTCAGGTACGCAGCCGCTCGGTCACGATCGATGAGGAAAGCGAGAAGGTGGAGACCACCGCACATGACTATTCCTTTGTGCCGAGTATCCCGGCTGAAGAAGAGCATAAATCCGGAAAGGAGACCCGGGAACAAGAAGATCCCTGGATCCTGCCGGAAACGCAGAAGATTCTGGATCCCGTGAAACAGTATAAAGGGACCTCTCCGGACGACCCGTCGATCAAAGCCCAGGCGGAAAAGATCGAGCGCCTGCTGGATACCTTCGGCGCTCCCAGCTCCGTGGTAGATATCCAGTGCGGTCCGACCTTCTCCCAGTTTGGGGTGGAGCCCGGGTTCATTGAACGGGCCGGGCGGAAGACCCGTGTGCGCATCAAGCAGATCGAAATGCTGCAGAAGGACCTGGAAATGGAGCTTTCTGTCAAGCAGCTGGCGATCGAGGCTCCCATCCCGGGCAAGACCTATGTGGGAATCCAGGTCCAGAATAAGACCCGTACCCCTGTGAGCCTGCGGGAAGTGATCGAAAGTGATGATTTCCGTAATCACAAGCGGGAACTGGGTATCGCGCTGGGCAAGGATATCAACGGCGCCACGTTTGGTGCGGACCTGACCCGTATGCCTCATCTGCTGATTGCGGGTGCCACCGGTTCCGGTAAATCTGTCTGCCTGAACGCGATTTTGGCCTGTCTGCTGCTGCACAACTCGCCGGATCAGCTCAAGCTGGTGCTGGTGGACCCGAAGCGCGTGGAACTGACCGGCTATAACGGCATCCCGCACCTGATCACGCCGGTGGTGACGGATATCGAGCAGGTGGGGAATGTGCTGCAGTGGGTGCTGCGGGAGATGGACATGCGCAACCTGCACTTCATGGAAAACGGGGTGCGCAACATCCAGGAATATAACCGCAAATTTGCGAACAAAAAGCTGCCCTATATCGTCGTGGTGATCGATGAATTGGCGAACCTGATGATGGAAGCGGCTTCCGACATCGAAAACAGCATCGTCCGCCTGGCACAGACAGCCCGTGCGATGGGGATCCACCTGATCGTGGCGACACAGCGTCCGTCCCGGGATGTGATCACCGGTACCATCAAGGGGAATCTGCCCACCCGCATTGCCTTTGCGGTGGCTTCTTATGTGGACAGTCAGGTGATCCTGGACCGTCCGGGTGCGGAGAACCTCTTCGGGAAAGGTGATATGTATTTCCTTTCGACGGAAGAGACCCAGTTGAAGCGTCTGCAATGCGTATATGTTTCAGATGATGAGATCCGCCGCATCGTCAGTTACTGGCAGAAGAACCCAAGGAGAGATAGTGCTCCGGAAAATGCGGACCCGGACCTGGTGAATGTCCCCGGACCGGTGACGGAAAAGGTCATCCGGGAGCCGGAGATCACCAATAACGGGACCCTGACCCAGCTGCCGCTCTTCAATGAGCCGGCTCCGCAGCTGAAGAAGGACGGCGATGTGCTTTATGATGAGGCGGTGAAGATGGTGCAGCGGGCGGGACGGGCTTCCGCGAATATGCTGGTGAGCCGCCTGAGCATCGGCTACAGCCGGGCTAACAAGCTGCTGGCCCGCATGGAAGAAGAGGGCATCATCGGTCCTCCCAATGCCAACCCCGCCATCCCCCGGGAGATCCTGGATTACGGGGAATATGGGCCGGAGAACGGCAGTGAATAATGAATAGTGAAAACAGGATATTTTAAGAAAACACTGATTAATCCAACATGCCTTCATAGGCGCCACGATAAATGAAACCTT
>CAYWGX010000071.1:0-12251 GCA_964457635.1 uncultured Leptolinea sp. | reverse complement strand
TGTTGGCATCCGGGCCGGTGGCAGCCAGGCCGGTACCGATCGCCCAGACAGGTTCGTAGGCAACGATGATCTTTGCGGCATCTTCTGAGGATATTCCCTTCAGGCCTTCGAGAACCTGACCGGAGACGACTTCTTCCGTCTTCCCACCCTGGTTTTCTTCAAGGGTTTCCCCGACGCAGACGATTGGAGTCAGGCCGATCTTCAGCGCGGCAAGGGTCTTCTTGTTGACGGTTTCGTTGGTTTCACCGAAGTAGGTGCGGCGTTCAGAGTGGCCGATGATGACGTACTGGCCGAGTTCGGCAACCATGTTCGGGGCAACTTCACCGGTGTAGGCGCCCTTTTCTTCCCAGAAAAGATCCTGTGCACCGCAGCCGATTTCCGTTCCCTTCAGGGTTTCAGAAACACAGTAGAGGGCGGTGAAAGGCGGGCAGACCACGCGGTCAACTTCGCTGATCCCGTTGATCATCGGGACGAGTTCTTCCATTAATTTGACACCTTCAGCAACAGTCTTGTTCATTTTCCAGTTGCCGGCGACCATCGGTTTACGCATAATACTTTTCTCCTTGATTGGTAAAGGGGACGCATCCCCTTGATTTCACTAATACCATTATAAATCAGAAATCGGAAATCAGAAATCAGAAATGAGATATTAGACGGAAGATGATAGATTTTAGACGTAAGACGTTAGACGTTAGACGTAAGACGTTAGACGTAAGATGGAAGATTTTAGACGTAAGATGTAAGATTGTTGTTGAATCTGGTGTTGAAATCAGAAATGAGAAGTACAAAAAAAGGAAGCTGTCTGTTTTCAAACAACTTCCTTCTTGATCCTTGATCCTTGTTCCTTATTCCTTGTTACCTGGATCTGAGTCTTCTGACGCCGAAGATGACGAGTAAAAGTCCGGCGAGCATGATGAGCAGGGAGGGGATGTTCCAGCCTTCCAGACCACCGGTGTGAGGCAGTTCTTTGGCTTCCACTGTCGGCTGCGCTGTCTGTTGATAGTTCAGATCCTTGTCAAAAGAATCTACGACGACTGCATCCAGTTTGGAAGGTGCTGCCTTGGTGGACTGCGTCCCGGTTGTCTGTTCGCTGCCGGACGCTTTGCTGTCTGCAGTGTTGTTTTCGGTTGATTTCCCTTCTGTTTGTGTACCCGCATCATCTGCCGGGGCGGCTGGTGCATTGCTGCTGCTGCCGGCAGCCGGCGTATTTACCGGTTCTGCAGAGGGACTGCCGTCTCCATCCAGGCGTACCGGTCCCTCTGCCTCTGCGGCAGGTGCCATGACGATCACCAGCGGGGTGGCTGTGGGCTGCGGGACTGTGGGGGTGGGGGTCATGGCGATGACCGTGACCTGTGGTGTGGGAACTTCGGTCGGAGCTGAACCGAAGAGGTTGTTGAAGAAGCTTGCAAACCAGTTTTCCTCCTGCGGTTCTTCCGTCACCACCGGGGTCGGCTCCGTAGTGGCTGTCGGGATGGCATTCTCTTCTGCCGGAGATGCATTGGTGAGGTCCATTCCGAAGCGCTCCTGCTGCAGGGCAGCGGTTTGTTCTGCGGGCAGCGGGTTCAGCGTGATTTCAAAATGGAGGTCCATCTGAACCTTTGCATTGCTTTCATTTTCACGGACATTCTCCGGTTCACCGGAAAGGACCACTTGCAGCGGCGTCTTGTCGATCCAGACGACGGACTCCGCTGAATCTTTTGCAGGTGTTTCTTCCGGACTCAACTCTGTCAGTTGAATGGCATATTCTTTCCCGTCAAGTTCAAAGACGGTGGTCTGCGGCTGCTTTTTCTCATTCCCTGCCGCATCCAGGACCTTCACCGGAACATTGACGGATTCTGACTGATGTTCTGCGGGGGCAGATCCCATCTCATCAGCCGCTTTGAGGCTGACTGCATATGCTTTATCATTCAGCCATGCGACTGTGGTATTTTCAGTCGCAGCAGGCGAATTGACTGTATTTTCCGGTTCGGTCTGATCTATCGGTTCAGCAGCGGTCAGCTGTTCCGGCGATTTGCTCTCGTCCTCTGTTGTGACGGACTGGTTTGGTGCAAGAACCAGCATGTCTTCAGCCGCTGTCGGCGCAGGTTCGATTTCAGTCGGATTCGTATTCTGGGAAAGTGCCTGATTTCCCTGAGAAAGGAAACGGGCTTCCAGTTCTGATGAACTCACCTGTTCATCATTGACGGAATTGTAGACCAGATGCTCTCCGGAAACCATTTCCCCCGCAGGCATACTGACGGTGGTGCGTGTTCCGCTATCGGTCTGACGGAGTGCCGGCTGTCGGGCAGCAACAACACCGCCAATTACGGCAACTCCCGCAAGGATCATCAGCCAGGATGGCAGCTTGCCCCTGGCAGCGGTTTTTTTCCTGGTTTGGTTCAGGCTGAACTCTTTGTCGAAATTGTCTGTCTTGAAATCCATGTTCGCTCCCTCTCTCTTCAGCGATTCATTGGTTTTTATTTTGTTTTATCATCCTGCAGCAGTTCAATGTTATTTACAGGCAGGGTGATGATGGTGTCGGCGTCTATACAGATTTGAACCTGATCTCCAATCGGTTCTGTTTCTCCGTTGCTGTTTGATTCCTGCGGCAGCAGTTTGGTTATGAATCCGATCTCACCGGCATAATACCCGTCCAGGATGCGTACCCGGTTTCCGACAGAAATTTCTGAAAGCAGGTTATTTTTATCGGATGTCGGATCTTCCTGCGGAATAATGATCTCTGCCGCTTGCGGGATGTTTCCGCGGGCGGGGGCAGAATAGAGGTAGGCGCATTTGATGATGTTCTCGCCCAGCATGTTGTAGATGGGGTCCGAAATCCTGCCTCCCCCGATTGTATCCGTGACGATGACCGGGAAGGGCAGCTGTTCGGCAATCGGCAGCAGGGCTGCCGGCAGACTGCCGAAAATCAGTCCTCCCGGTGATAAGCGTGTGGTCGCCTGTAATACATCCGCATCATAGCAGGTGTTTGCAAATACGATGGAACCTGCCATTGCCATGGAAAGGCTCTGTGTGTCGAATATGCCGTCTTTGGCGATGTCACTGACTGTCAGCAGGACGCCCTGACCGATACGGTTGTTGCCCCAGACACCGGCGGCATAAGCCCCAACGGTCTCGATGATTGCGCCTCGGTTTGGTATGATATCGGTGACCGTTCCCGGAAAACCGGCGGCTACGGTTTCAAGATCTTCCGCATCCGCTTCAAAAATAAGGTTTCCGCCGCTTGCGCCGAGAAAACGTCCGCTGTACAGGGCATTCAGTGTGCGGGTTTTGCGGTCAGAGCGCCGGGCAATCGGTTCACTTACAGAGACAAAATCACCTTCGTTGATCAGCAGATAATCCTGCAGATTGCTGCCCTGCGGCAGATCCAGTGCGTCATATAAGTTGACCGAGAAATGGGTGCGCCATGTCTTCCGCCAGGCAATCTGCATGGTGGGATCTGTGAACTGTCCCGGGAAAACCATCACGGTACCATCTCTGGTCAGTTTGCGGGAGCAGCGTACCGGACCCGAATAAATGATTTTTGCAGCAGCAGTCTGCATAAAATAACTCCGTTAATTGTCTTTCCAACTGCCGAGTTCGGCTCTCCAGCGATCCAGCAGATGGATCTGGGAACTGCGGTCTTCCGGCAGTTCAAGCTTTTCTCCGCGCATGTCGAATACCAGTCCGAAGCATCCGGCTTTGAAACCGATAGAGGTCCAGGTCGGTACACCGGGCAGTGTGACAGATTTGTCTGCGTTGAACCAGTCCAGCTCATAGTAGCGTCCGTATTCCAGTGGGATACGCTTGATGCCGCCCTGGAATATGTCGATCTTTTGAATATTGCTTCCATCATCCCGCAGAGAAATGCTGAAGGCACGTTTCCCTTCTTTGACACGGGAAATGGGTGTGATCACCCGTCCGAGGTTCAGGAACATGGCAGGAGAAGTTACCTGTGCTGCCAATTCACGGTTGACGCCTGCCAATGCTCCGACTGCGGATGCCAAACCGTTCATATCCAGAAAGTAATCCGTAAGACCGAAAGGCCGCAGGCTGTCCATACCGATGCGCAGAACATCCCCCGGGTCTTCCACATTTCTCAATACGGCACCGCCCAGCAGAACCATACCCAGTGTCCCGTCTGTCAGCTGTTCCTTTGCCGGATTTTGATTGATGGCGGCTTTGATGAGAAAATGTGCCAGCGTCTGTTCGATTTCCGCCGAATAGGTATTGGCAGGGATCAATTCCGGATGAACAGATTTATTGATGATGTAGTCCGTCAGCTCGCTTTCTTTGAGCTGGAAGTTGATCCAGGGCAGGATCTCTGAGGGTTTGGTGTAATCCAAAAGTTTCGGCAGAGTACGTCCGATCCCGCCGGAATATTTTGTCATTTCTAATCCGAGATTGGCACCAAAGGCTGTGATTGTTCTGTTGGCTCCGACTTCCACCGCGAGAACTGAATGATTGGCACGGTGGAGGCGGCTGAGCAGGCGGACACAGCGCCCAAAGGCAAAATCACCGGAGATTGCCTCACAGTCTGTTTCTTTCTGAACCTGTGCGAGCGCCGGATTCTTTTCTTTTCCGAATTTCAGCATGCATTTCTGAAAAGCTGTTGTCGGTGAAATCTTTGCATCCTTCTGTCCCGTTATATTGTCGCAGAAGCTGATCTTAGTCAGCTGATGAAAAACCTTGTCAAACTGACTGCGTGCCTCGGAATTTCCCATATAAAGGATCTCCGGACGGTTCTTTTCGTCGATGCTCTTGCATGCCAGCAGCAGGATCTCTCCCAGCCGGTACAGCGCGTGTTCTGCACCGCCTTCCGTACCGCCGCTCACCAGGACAATATCCGGGTCAGCTGCGGTCAAAGCACCGATGTTTTCCGTCAGCGGTCTGCCTTCCATGGCACAAATCTTTGCTGAAGCGCTGAGTCCGTTTTTCCGCAGCAGGTCTTCCATTGCTTTGATGGAGGTATCGTTGGTCAATCCCATTAAAACCACACGAGGCATCTCACCACCGCTCCAGGTGACTACGACCTGGTCCGCTCCGATCATGCCGAGTTTCTGCGGAGTGATGATGCGGCCGGTGTCATCGAGAAAATGCCGGTCCAATGCGGATTCCATTTTTTGTACGGCTCCGGAGACAGACTGATATTCAACTTCACCGCTGTCAGAGTACACCGTTCGTCCGGAGGCTGTTCCCGTGAAATGATAGCGGCCGTTTTCCCTTTCGAACAGGCTGACCCGGGTATTGATGGAACCGATATCGATCGTCAGAACGACATCGATCGTATCTTCCTTCTGTTCACGCGGTTTTTCACGTTTTTTCTGTTCCATCAGCGTACCTTCATTTCACAAGCGATTGAATGGTCATGACCATACCGGAGATATGATTGACTAAAATGTTTGCCGCGGTCAAAAATACGGCGGCTGCAACAGCGCCAAAGCTGAATCCGATCACGATGTTCCCTAACACGGACTCGGAGGTTTTTTCTTTTTTCATTTTCCCGGGCAGGCTGTAGTGACGTGTGAACAGCAATGCCGTGAAGGCGCTGAACAGTACAGTTCCTGCCTTTATCCAGTACCAGACATTATTTCTCTGTTCCGGACTAATGGCGGAGATGCGGAATTGTGCTGCCAGTGTCTGAACAAATGCGGGGATGGAAGCGCCTGCTGCGCCCAGCACCAGCACTGCTGCACAAAGTGCCAGCACAACAGTCATAATTATCTTTCCTCCGCTTTTGTTTCCGGTATATGCCTTGCAAAACAGAAGCAGGATGCCGAGGACTGTGAGAACAGTCCGTATGATCTGCAGGGTATTCAGCGTTTTATAGCCATCTACGATTTCCAAAATCAGCGGATAAAAATAGTTTTCCGTGATCAGTACGCAGATATAAGCAGAAATTGCTCCACTGAGAATTGCTGCGCCAAGCCGAAACAGATAGTTGTCTCCGAACACCAGGCTGAATGCACTCAAGCTGAGGAAAAGTCCTCCGATTAAAAAAGCAAGTTCATTTCCTTCAGCCATTGGCAGCCTCCTTTTCGGGATTTTCCGGAAGGTCATCCGGCTGTGCACTTGATTTTCGCCCATAGTTTGGTGTTGTTTTGAAGAATTTTGTCAATGCTCCAAACAGCAGAGCCAGAGGGAGCAGTGCGCTCAGATACCAGACTGCCATCATGGGACGATCTGCACCATAAGTGTTTTCTCCATAATGATGCATATCTGCATCCCGGCACAGAGCACCGGCAACCATTCCACTGTTCAGATAGGGTTTCAGCAGCGGTGAAAGCTGTTCCGGGGCCATCACATGAAGACGATAACGGCCATTGGAAACTGCGAGCTGTTCAGCCCAGTTCTGCAGGGAAACACTTTCGGAAGTCAGCAGCCAGATTTGCTCCGGCAGCTTTCCAAATGCGATGCGGGTGCGTATGGAAATCAACCCGGACGGCCACCAACCTGCGAATTCGATTTTTTCTGTATGTCGGTTCAGCAGTGTCTGTGTTCCGGGCATCGCAGCCGGGTTAAGTGCGGCCAGGTATACTTTGTCGGCATGTTCTTCCAATACAGTGATCAGGCTTTCCGCTGCGCTGTCCATATGGGTGCTGTAAGCAGGTGTGTAGTCCATGACGACCAATGCATCACCTTGAGCATTTTCAGCAGACTGATAGAAAGCCTGCGAAAGTTCATTGGCGTGAATCGTTTCCGGTGCCAGGTGGTCAACGATACCTGTAGTGAGAATCAAAACCACTCCGAAAATCGCTGCCACTGTCCAGAAAAGACGGGAGCCGAAGCTGATATACCGCCTGTTTTCTGTGGTTTGCGGTTCGACAAAGTTCTCTGCATGGATGATTTTGCCGAGAATTGAAGAGATCATCCGCTGCTGGTAGGCAGTTGCATCCGCTTCTTCCGGTATGCTGCTGCGGGAGAATGTTCGGTATGCCGGGTCTTCCGGTGACTGTGGCAATGCCATGTCAGCTGCCCCGAACAGGTCCCAGGGGATGTCCAGTTCTTCGCTGTCATCGTCCCGGACAGGGATTTTTCCATCAGACCCCAGGTCATAGGGATCTGCATCTTTTTCACCGGGCTCTTCATCATCAGGCTGAATCAGTGGATTTTCAATCACCTGTGGGACGTATACTTCATGAAACACAGGTTTAGAAATGCTTTCCTGAGATGCAGCATGGGACACTTCATTCTGTTTCTTTTCTTCTTCGTCTTCCTTGTTTGCAAATGAACTTCCGGGTTTTTCTGCAGTTGTATTTTGCTCTGCAGGAACCGGTACCGGTTCACCTTCCACCTGGTAGCCGATGCCCCGAAGAATGCGGTCAAGCATGGCTGCGTTTCCGGCACTGTTATCTTCCGTTGTATCGATATCGATGATTTCCTGTTCCGGTTCGGGCTCAGAAATGTTATCATCAGTGGGATGGTTACCGGAATAAAATACGGTGCCGTTTTCTTTTTCCTGCCTCTCGCCGGGCGTCAATGAACCGGAGCTGCTGTTCATTTCATTCATTAATTCCGAAAGAAGGCTGCCGCTTTCCGGCTCATAATCAATGGATTGCGAACGTATTTCGGACAAAGGCGCTTTCGCTGAATCGCTTTCATCAGCTGTGCTGAAAAAACGATGCGCATCGATCACCTTTGTTGGAGATGTGCTGTTGACGAATTCGGTTGTGTCTGTGTCCTGTACTTCCGGTTCTGCGGCATCAGGTTCCACCAGCGGGGCATCTTCCTTCCACCAGTCCGGCAGCTGTATCATCCCTTCGTCGTCATAGGCAAGGATATTGTTGTGATCCGTATTTCGGTCATCCCATTTCCTTGCAGGTCTTTCGCTGGAAAAATCATGGAGAAGGTTCACATGGGTATTTTTATTGGCTGGAGCTGTACTCCCGGGCAGCCGATCTTCCCATTTCCTGGCCGGACGGCGGATGTTGAAATCCATAATGCCGGGTACATTTTCTTCGATGGTTTTCGGAGAATTTTCATCCGGTTCCAGCAGCGGAGGCTCGATCAGGTTCTCAAGAAATGGCTGGTAAACTGGGTCGGGTTTTCTGATGTTCTGCGTTCTTGACATTCTTACGGCAGGCGACAGATTCTGATCGCCCGGTATACCACTGAACAAGGCATTTGTGTAGATATCGAAGTCGACAGGAGTCTTTTCCTGTCTGTCTTTTTGCTGTAATTTCTCCTGAAGCCAGGCTGGAACAGGACTGACTTCGGAATTTGATTTTCCGTTCCCCGGAGCTGTGGCTTCTGTTGACTGCGGCTGCTGAGACCCTGAAGCGATATTATCGGATTGAAAAACATCGTCCGGCAGGGTAACCAGATTTGCCTTGCAGACCTGACAAATCTCAGCCCCTTCCGGGTTTTCACTCCCGCAGATCGGACAAATGTTTCGATGGATCATTTATCCTCCTTTGCAGGCAGTTTTCCGGAAAAAAGATAACGGAGCCCGGTGATGGCACCTCCAAGAGCGATGCCGATCAGCAGTCCGATCAAGGCTCCCTGCGGAATGCTTTCAAGCCATTCGATTACATTTGTGAGACCGTCAGAAAGGTTCATCATCTGAGGCAGGCCGCTGTAAATAAAAAGAAAAAGGATCATCCCGACTGCGAAAGATACTTTCATGACTGTCGGCACCTGTCCGGGAAGTCGATACATGGCGAAAATTAAACTGAGACAAACGGTACCTGCCAATGCAGCTTCCAGTGATTGTTGGACAAAAAAAACAGGACGATTCAGTTCCGTGGAGTCGGGACCTTTGATCAGTCCCAGCAGAAGAACAGCAAGGAATACACCAAATCCGATTGTCCGGACGATCCGCATGCCGCTGTCGTTTCCGGGTTTGCGGATCAGCATGATCGCTGTATCAGCAATGCTGAAGAAAAGCATCGCGGCAAGCAGTCTTTCAGCCAGCAGAAGCATTTCTGCGCCAATCGTTTTGAACAGGGGGTGATCGATAAAAACTGAAGCAAAAAATAATCCTCCGACGAGGATTGAAAGAACTGCGAACATTGTCCGGGCTCTTTTCATATTGCTTCCCTTTTTCCTGTTTGTCTTTTATAATCCACTGAGGCCGAAGCCTGCGAATACAACAACTGCCGCAATGATGACCCAGCGCATGACGTCCATGGCCAGCAGGGCAGAACTTTTCTTTTCAGTTTTATCCAGTGCATCGGGTATTTCAGTATATTGTTCCCCAACGTAAACGGCATCTGCGGTGAGAGTACCGACTGCCTGGGAAATCAGGTCTGTACCACCGATGCCAACCACTTCCCCTTTGTTATACAAGGTATCTGTCAGAGCAGGAACTGCTCCGAATGAACCTATCGCAAGGTGCAGGGCGCTTGGCGCCGGCTCGAGTGCTGCGGCATTTCCGGCAAGGTGTTCAAAGGGAGACATACCTGCAAAGGTACCGAAGTCACCTCCATAAGAACTGCCATAGTCAGCTGCCTCCATGCCCATTCGGACGGCATCTTTTTGAATATTGACAGCAAAGCCACTCGGGGCAGTAATCGCCCAGGGCTCATCAGCAAATACCATTTGTGCTGAAACAGCTTCTGCCGTGCCGGCAGCTGACAAAGCTGCTCCGCCGGAAAGGACAGCTTCACCGCTGTCTCCAAGATCAAGGTGTATCGGGGCGGAATCTTCCAAACTGACAGCGATATGACGCCGAATCAGTTGGTCTTTTTCACGGTTGTATGTGCGGCTCCCTAATTTGCTTCTGTTTCTGATCAATCTGCAGATCAAATATATCACTGCCATGATCAAAATGATAACAGATGCCATCCTTGTTGTTTGCATTTCAGCCTTCCTTAAAATTTTATAATGCCTTAATATTCCTTTTCAAGTATAGCATAATATTCGGAATTTGGTATGAAAATTGCATATATTAAATAATTTTAATTATTACTCTTTTTTATTATTAAAAAAACAAAAATATAAATCTGCTGTTCTTTAAGAAAACAGTAACTATATTTATTTTTTAAGCTGATATGCGAAATGTTTTAAGATTTCAAAAAAAAGAGCGCCTCCGTTTTTTAAGAGGCACTCTTTTAATTGTTATTTATAAGCGTTCATTTATTTCTGCATGCATACCTGTACCAGGCAATCAGTGTATCTCCGATCAAAATGCCGCCGAGAATGTCGGTAAGCCAGTGCACACCGGAAAGCGCTCTTGCCATGATAGTTACCAGCAGGACCGCGAAAGACAGTACAACCGCGATCGAAAGTGTTTTTTCATTCTTGATATAGATGTTCCACTGGTCGATAGCTGAGACCATCACGACCCAGGCGATCATGGCGTGGGTAGAGGGATAGGAAGATTCCAACCCTTTATCCCGCAGGACCGGCCGGTAATTGATGATCAATACCTTGTTGAACAGCAGATAGAGTGACAGTGTGAGAATGTAAAGCAGCATGAGGATCGCAAGATTCCGGTCGACTTTTGAGAGCGACTTTCGCCGGATCAGCTGAACCAGGAAGAACACTCCGAATCCTCCCGCTGTGGCAAAACAAATATAGCCTGCTGCTTTACTGATTTTATAGTAGAGCTCGCTCTGCCCGACCCGGTTGAAAAATCCGGTGTTGATGGTGGCAAGACCGATGTTAGTCCCTTCCACACCGACCGGCTGTACGTCTACAGTCGCAACAATGATGGTGGCTGCGATTGCCAATACGGTCATTAATAATGCTGTACGTAAAGTTTCTTTCGGTACACTCTTCATTTTGAATACGCTCCTTTCACTTGATCATCTTGGATTCAATGTTCGGTGTTTACTGTCTGATGTTTAACTGTCTTTTTCTTCTTCCAGCGCTTCGATCAGGAAACTGACGGGGCGGAAGCCGTCATTGCAGGAGATCATGGCGGAATGTGGATTTTTCATCCAACCATCATAAAGGCAGCTTCCTCCATGGGCAAGGGTCATAACAAAGGGCGACATGGAATCCCAGGCGCTCTGGCAAAAGCCTTCCGGTTTTTCCCATCCGTTGGCAATGAACACCTCACCTTCTTCATGACAGCAGGCATGCTCGATGGGATTCTCATATTTTTCCGAAAGATCTGTGTAATCAGCTTTTCGAATGACAGTGATACGGCATTTTTTCTCCATAAATACACACCCTTTCCGCAAACCTCATTTTTCCATTGATTATACTCAGAGTTGATGCGGGCGCATAGTTTTGTTCCGGTTTAAAGGACAGTTCCGGATCTTTATTTGTAAAAGAATTGTAATAAATTATGACTTTTGTCATATTGATGTGTAAAAATATGAGAAAATTAACTTTCAAATAATATTTTTGAAGATAAGCACTTAATATTTTTTTGTGTGCATAAAAATAATAAAAAAGGATATATTTTTTTCTGATGAGCAGCAGATGGCTGACACTTTTTCTTGATTCTTTTCCGAAGATCCTGATCCCGGGGCTGACGGTAACGATCCCGCTGACAGCGGCTGCATTTTCGATTTCTCTGATCATTGCAGTCCTCACCGCGATGGCTCAGTATGCACGTATCCCGGTGCTGACGCAGATCATCCGGTTTTATATCTGGATCTTCCGCGGGACACCGCTGCTTGTCCAGCTATTTGTGGTTTTTTACGGACTTCCCAGGGTTGGTATCCTTCTTGAGCCGTTTCCAGCTGCGGTGATCGTCTTTTCCCTGAATGAAGGCGCTTATTCTTCCGAGATCGTCCGTGCCGCGCTTGAGTCTGTCCCGGTCGGTCAGATGGAGGCAGGTTATTGTGTCGGCATGACGTATATGCAGATCATGCGGCGGATCGTCCTCCCTCAGGCTATGCGGACGGCTTTCCCGTCCCTTTCGAATTCGCTGATCGCCATGGTCAAGAATACATCCCTGGCTGCCAACATTACGGTGACGGAAATGCTTATGACGACACAGCGTATCGTGGCCAGAACGTATGAACCGCTGCTCCTTTATCTTGAGGTGGGCCTGATCTACCTGATTTTCTCAACGATCCTGACTTTCCTGCAGAGCTGGGGCGAAAAGAAGCTGGGCGCTTACATGAAAAAGGAGGCCTAAGCGATGCTGCTGGAAGCGAAAAATATACATAAAAAATTCGGGTCTCATGAGATACTGAAAGATATCGACCTTTCGGTAGATGCCGGTGAAGTTGCGGTGATCCTCGGCCCTTCCGGAGCCGGGAAAACGACCCTGCTGCGCTGCCTGAATTTTCTTGAAATACCGGATGAGGGAACTCTGATCTTCGAGGGACAACCGCATACAATGAATCACATGTCGAGGTCGGAGATCAGAAATT